>JAGXII010000098.1 GCA_024635735.1 Christiangramia sp.
GTGTAGCCGCTTATCATCATCGCGTTCCATGAAGTTAGAGATTTATCGTCCAGTCCCGGTCTTTTTCTTTTCTGTCTGGCGGCAAGTAAAATTTCTCTCCACTTCTGAATTTTCTCCAGTAATTCATTTTCTGAAAGATTATTCTGAGAGGCAATTTCTGAAAGTTTCCTGGTTCTTATAAGCACATAATTTTCATGCTCCCATTTTCCGAAGGAATTAATATTGAAGCACTCAGAGAATAATTCGAAATCATTTTGAAGTAATCGCTGAAGCTGATTTTTTTTCCAGACATAATAAGCTCCTTCCTCTTTTTTGCCATTTTCATCTTCGCTATCGGCATCCAGAGCAGAGTAAAAAGCCCCGGAAGGATCACTCATTTCACGGTCTATAAAGTCGAGAGTTTGTGATACCACTTCTTTGTACCATTCATTTCTGGTTAATTTATAGGCTTTAGAATAGAGTTGTACCAGTTGCGCATTATCATACAGCATTTTTTCAAAGTGCGGAACATGCCAGCGCTCATCCACCGAATACCTGGAAAATCCACCTCCTATAGGATCAAAAACTCCGCCCCAGGAAATTTTATCAAGAGTATGAAGGCAAAAATCTTTTAATTCCTCATCCGAATTCTGAAAGGCATATCTAAGAAGAAACTCGTAGTTGGTAGGCATCATAAACTTTGGCGCCCTGTTATAACCCCCGTTTTTATGATCCAGACTTCGTTTCCATTTTTCTATTACAGGTAAGAAAAAATCTCTGTGAAATTTTTTATCCTCCTTGGGAGTTTCTATAATATGAACTTGTTTAAGTCCGGATTCCAGCTTTTCAGCATATTCCAGAAGTTGTTCGGGTTTTGAAGCATATAAATTAGCTATCTGCTTCAGTGCATCCATCCATTGTGCTTTTTGGAAGTAAGTGCCTCCCCATACCGGTCTTCCGTCGGGCAGGGCCACCACATTCATTGGCCAGCCACCCATTCCGGTCATTATTTGAACGGCATTCATATAAACCTGGTCAATATCAGGGCGTTCTTCCCTGTCTACTTTTATGCATACATAATTGGAGTTCATAATTTCGGCTACCTCTTCATCTTCAAAACTTTCATGCTCCATTACATGGCACCAGTGGCAGGCAGAATAACCTACGCTAATTAGAAGGAGTTTTTGTTCGGCTTTTGCGAGATCCAGAACTTCATCATTCCAGGCATGCCAGTTTACCGGGTTATGAGCATGCTGAAGCAGGTAAGGACTGGTTTCCTTGATAAGATCGTTTGTAAATTTATGTTCTTTGCTCATTTATAAAATGTACAAAAATAAAACGCCCTTTTACCGGGCGTTCTAATTAATTTGATGGCTAATGGTTAATAATGAATTAGATTCATTTTTGGATAATGCTCTTTCTTAAGCATTTCTAAAAATATAAAAATATCTCGTTTGTTCCGATTGGTATTCGTATTATTAATCTTTTAATAACTTTATTAATTCACAGAATCTCGATAAAAGCAAGATTTTTGCTGGTTGATAATTAATCTGTTTATGGAAGATGTTTATATCGTAATGCTTGTGGCTCTTTTTGCTCTCGCGATTACAGATCTGGTGGTAGGAGTGAGTAATGATGCCATCAATTTCCTTAATTCGGCAATTGGTTCCAAAGCCGTTTCCATGCGAACGATTTTGATCGTGGCAAGTCTGGGAGTAGCTGTAGGAGCAATTTTTTCCAGCGGACTAATGGAAGTGGCCCGAAAGGGCATATTTATGCCGGGGGAATTTTACTTTGAAGAGATCATGATCATTTTCATGGCAGTAATGATAACAGATGTTTTACTGCTTGATTTTTTCAATTCCCTGGGATTACCTACTTCAACAACTGTTTCTATCGTATTCGAATTACTGGGAGCTGCAGTATGTATAGCAGCCATAAAGATTTATACTCAAACAGACGGGGATCTTACCATGCTTGGGGGTTATATAAACACTGCTAAGGCCACAGAAATTATCGCCGGTATTCTGCTCGCGGTGTTAGTCGCATTTGTGGTAGGAACGGTGGTGCAATATATTTCCCGACTGATATTCTCTTTTCAGTATGAAAGAAAAATAAAATATGTAGGCTCTATTTTTGGAGGCTTATCACTTACCGCTATTCTTTACTTTATTCTGATAAAAGGAATGAGTAGTGTGCCTTTTATTTCTGAGGCTACACAGGTTTATATCAACACCAATACGGTCACTATTGTAATTATCGGGCTTGTTTTCTTTACAGCTCTTTCTCAATTTCTAATGAGCGTTTTAAAGATAAATATACTTAGAACGATTATTATTATTGGAACTTTTGCACTGGCGCTTGCGTTTGCCGGAAACGACCTTGTAAACTTTATTGGAGTTCCAATCGCTGCATGGCAATCTTTTAATTTATGGCATACGGCCTACGAAGCGACTGGAGCCATTCCTTCTGAATTTTTAATGTCCGGTCTTTCGGGAAGTGTTCCTACTCCTGAAATTTTACTGGTTGCTGCCGGTGGAGTTATGGTTGCAACTTTATGGTTTTCCAGTAAGGCACGTTCGGTTGTGGATACCGGAATCAATCTTGCGAGGCAGGGTGATGGAGAAGAGAGGTTTGAACCTAACTGGCTTTCAAGGGGAATCGTAAGATATTCCGTGATGTTTGGCAATGCCATGACAGCTGTGCTGCCGCAGGGTATGAAACATCGAATTGAACGTAAATTTGATAAACCTACCACTCATGTGAGAAGTAAACGAATGGATGCACCGGCTTTTGATATGGTTAGAGCTTCTGTAAACCTGGTGGTAGCCAGTGTTCTAATTTCTATAGGTACCAATTTTAAATTGCCGCTATCTACAACCTATGTGACCTTTATGGTGGCTATGGGTTCTTCTCTGGCCGATCGCGCGTGGGATAGAGAAAGTGCTGTTTACAGGGTGGCCGGTGTGCTAAATGTAATTGGGGGATGGTTTGTTACTGCCCTCGTTGCTTTTACCGCAGCCGCCGTATTTGGTGCGATTATCTATTTTGGTGGGATAATAGCCCTCGTGATACTAATTCTCGTAGCATTAATACTGGTTGTGCGAAGTGCTATAATTCACTCCAGAAAAAGCCGGGTAGAAAGGGATAAGAAAAAATTTAACCGCAGTGATATTATTACTATCAATGAAATAACTTCTGAAACCTCAGAGAATATTTCAAATGTAATAGGCGGGATTAAAAAAATGTATTCCAAAACAGTCGATAATCTCGGCTATTATGATCTTGGAAAACTTAAAAAGAACTACAAGAAAATAGAAAAACTGGAAGCAGATGTTGATGAACTGAAGGGAAATATTTTCTATTTCATAAAGTCTCTGGATGAAGATTCGGTTGAAGCTAGTAAGTTTTATATTCTTACGCTGGATTATTTACAGATTATGGTCCAGTCTATAAGTTTTATTACAAGGAACAGTTATAATCATGTTCATAATAATCACAAGAATCTAAAATTCAATCAAATTAGAGATCTTAAAAAGGTGGACGATAAGATGCAGATCCTATTTGATGAGATTAAAGAAACTTTTGATAATCATGAATTTGGAAATATAAACGGAATTCTTAACGAAAAGCAACAATTGCTGGATTACGTAAGCGAACTAATTCAAAAGCAGATCACGCGTATTAGAACTTCAGAAAGCAGTCCAAAGAACACAAAACTGTATTTTGGAATGTTACTTGAAACAAAAGATCTCATCAGTTCTACGATGGGATTATTGCAGTTGTTTCAGGAATTCTATATTGAGGCGAGAACTACAAGCTATTAGAAAACAAAAAATCCCTGAAAAGGGATTTTTTGTTTTATGGTTCTTTAGGTTTTAGCCATTTATAGCTTCTACATATTCCACTTTATCCTTAAGCATATCTCTTAGCATAGTTTCAATTCCGCTTTTAAGCGTCATAGTAGAAGATGGGCAACCACTGCAGGCTCCCTGAAGAATAACCTTAACGGTTTTGTTTTCTTCATTATAGCTGTCAAAAAGTATATTCCCTCCATCGCTGGCAACGGCAGGTTTAATATATTCTTCCAGAATCGCTACTATCTGTTGTGAGGTATCATCAAGATGTTCAAAATTCGCCTCAGGTGAATTATCTGTAGCCGGTCCTGTGTTTCCATTAGCCGACTTTGATGCTTCAGTCGAAATGATTTCGTTTCCATCCTGTATAAAATTCCTGATGAATTCCCTTAATTCCATGGTGATCTCTTCCCATTCAGCGATATCATACTTCTGAACAGAAACATAATTCTCATCAATGAAAACTTCTTTTACAAAGGGAAAATGAAATAGCTTTTGCGCGAGTGGCGCATTTTTAGCATCATCAATATTTTTAAATTCTGATGCCTGAAGAACGAGTTTCTTGTTGGCAACAAATTTCATTACTGCTGGATTCGGAGTGCTTTCAGCATAAACAGTTACAGGGATATTTCCCTTTTTCTGAGATTCCTGTTTAATTACTTCGCCCCCTTCATTAAGGTAGGTTTCAATTTGCTCGGCTACCTCTTTTTGAACATCTGCCCAGTCAACGATATCATACTTTTCAATCGCAATAAAGTTCTGTGCGATATAAACTGTTTTTACAAACGGAAGGTAGAATAATTGCTGAGCCAGGGGTGAAACCGATGCCTCATCAATATTTTTGAACTCATAGCTCTCATGCCTGGTGAGAAACTTGTTAGCTTCAAATTTTATTATTCTGGATTTGGTAGTTGGAATTATATCTATGGTGAATTCTTTCATCTCAAAATTTTTGTCAAAAATACTAAAGAAAAATAACGTAATACATATATTTACAGGCTTTATGGTTAACAGAACTTTCTTTAGAAAGGGCTTTTTTGGCCTTTGGGGTGAGTCTAAAAAATTTCAATTTTCTGTTCTTGCTTTAAGTTTAATTACATTTTTCAACGTTTTATCCTTAAAGGCGCAGGAAGTTATTCCCATTTATTCAGATTATCTTACAGATAACCTATACCTGTTACATCCATCTATGGCCGGTGCGTCAAATTTTGATCAAATCAGGCTTACGGCCAGAATGCAGTGGTTCGACGTTGATAATGCACCTAACTTACAAACACTCACTCTAAATTCAAGAGTAGGGGAAAAGGTGGGTCTTGGAGGAATATTGTTTAGGGATGAGAATGGTAATTTTTCTAAGCTCGGTGCATATGGTACTTTTGCCTATCACTTAATGTTTTCAAGAAGTAACGCCGATCTTAACCAGCTTTCCTTCGGAATTAGCGCGGGTGTTATACAACACAGGCTGGACCAAAGCGGCTTTAGCGGCTACGATCCTTTATTAGGAAATAATACCTCCGATATTTTTGCAAACATGGATTTTGGAGTGTCTTATTTTTATCATGATTTGTATTTCCATGTTGCCGCTAAGAATCTATTAGCCGTTAGCCGTGAGTTGTTCTATTCAGATGCGGTTCCCAGCAATATGAGAAAATATTTATTTTCTGCAGGCTATGTATTCGATTTAAATCCCAATGATGAATGGAGTTTTGAACCTTCCATTCTTTTTCAGGCAAGGGAGGCAACTAATGAAATGGCGATCGATGCCAATATGAAGGCTTATTATGAGCTGGAAGAAGGAATGCTTTGGGGTGGATTATCCTACCGGAATAGTTTCGAAGGAGCCGAATATACTACAGACGGGCAGGAACTCAAACAACAGCAGTTGCGGTATATCACTCCTTTTGTGGGAGCAGGCTACAGGAACTTCATTTTTGGATATACTTTTAGTTACCAGTTAAATTCCCTGGTTCTTAGCAATAATGGTTTTCATCAAATAACGCTGGGATATAATTTCGGGAAAAGCAGAGAGCGTTACGATTGTCATTGTCCTGCGGTTAATAACTAAAACTCCAGATAACTCACCTTGTAATTATTCTCAGAGGCATTAATTAGCTGTGAAAGAATAGCCGGATTTCCGTTAGAAAAGAATTGAGGAATAGCTTCCAGACTTTCATTTGTATTAAGGAGTTCTTTTTGCTCTAATACAAACTTGGTTTGTTTTGCAACGGCTTCACCCGAATCAATAATGCTTACGTTCGAGGGTAATATTTTTTTAAGCAAAGGGACGAGGTAGGGGTAGTGGCTACATCCCAGAACCAGATAATCTATTTGAGCCTTAACCATTGGTTCAAGCAATTCTGATAGGGTAGATTCCATTTCATCTGAATCTTTTTTACCACTTTCAATCAATTCTACAAGGCCTTTGCCCTCAACCTCCACCACATTTATATCCTTGGTGTAAAGTTCTGAAGTCTTCGCGAAAAGTTCGCTTGTAAGCGTTCCCCTGGTGGCTAGAATTCCTATGGCCTTATTAGCGCTTTTTAAGGCTGCGGGTTTAATCGCCGGCTCTATTCCTATAAAGGGAACATCGTAGGCGCTACGAAGCACCTTAATGGCATTAGTCGTGGCTGTATTGCAGGCTACCACGATTAGCTTGCAGTTCATTTCCAGAAGTCTCTCTGTATTTTTAATGGATAGCCTTATGATCTCCTCTTGTGTTTTTATCCCGTAGGGAGCATTTTTGCTATCAGAAAGATAAATGGTCTTTTCTAAAGGTAACAGCTGATGGAGTTCTTTCCAGATAGAAGTGCCACCAACTCCTGAATCGAAAATTCCAATTGGGCAGGAAGAATTTTTCATATGAGTACAAAAATAAAAACTGCGCTCTATTAGAACGCAGTTTTATAATTTTATTGAATTCTGGCTGAAATTACAGTCCTAATTCTTTTTTTACGTCTGGTAGAAGATTGTAACCATCAGCTAAAAGTACTCCAGTTCCGGTAGTTGAGTCTAAAACATAGTCATAACCTTTAGCTCTGGCAACTTTTTGAATAGCAGTTCTTACTTTTTCAAGAATTGGTCTTAGAAGATCATTCTCTTTCTTTTGAAGATCCTGTCTGGCCTGAGCACTATGCTCTTGTATTCTTCTCTGAGCAGCCTGTAATTCTGTTGCTCTTTTCTGATTTTCTTCCTCAGTCTTTGTGTTAGCTTCTGCTTCATAGCGCTGCATCGTGTTCTGTGCTTCAGCCAGCATATCCTTGATCTCTGCGTCATATGTCTTCTCTAACTTGTCAAGCTGATCCATAGCGCTTTTGTATTCAGGTAAGGATTGAACCAATTCCTGTGTAGGAATATGAGCAATCTTAGACTGAGCATTTGTGAAAGCAGTAGCGCCAATCATTAAAGCTAAAGCTATAAAAAGTGTTCTGAATTGTTTCATTGTAATCTTCGTTAAGTTTAATTAAGGTTTAAAATTTATTATTTAATCGTATCATTTTTATTTTCCCTGGCCTTCATAATAGAGTCTTTTTTTCTTTCCCTTTCGGCAAGAATTTTGGCTCTTCTTTCATCAAATTCTTTTTGTTTCGCAGCTCTTAAAGAGTCCCTTTCTTTGTTGCGTTGTTCTATAAGGGCTTCTCTTTCGTTTTTTCTTTCTTCAACCAGTTTTTCTCTTTCAGTAATGACTTCTTCCTGCTCAATAGTGCGGTCTTCAGCCTTTTCCATTTCTGAAATTTCATCTTTTCCTTCAAGCTGTTCGCGATTGGCTGTACGTTTTATAGTTCGCAGAACCAGTTCACTTACATCAAATTGTTGATCTGCATAGATCATTCCAATATCTGAAGTCCTGTCGAAAACGAAGTCAAGATTCCTGTTTTTTGCTATCTCCTGTACTGCAGCAAAAACCTGATCCTGAATAGGTCTAACCAGTTGTTTTTTCTGATTGATATAGTCACCATTCGGGCCAAATCTGTTCTGTTGATATTCCAGTGCCTGGTTTTCCAGGTATTGGATTTCATCTTCGCGTTGTTCAATAAGTTCTTTGGTAAGTAAAGCTCTTTCGTTTTCAAGCTTTATCTTCATGTTACTGACTACACGCATTTTTGCTTCAGATTCTTTTTTCCATTCCTGAACCCTGTTCTCTAGTTGATTTTGAGCTTCCTGGTATTCCGGAACGTTTTCAAGAATATATTCCATATCAATATACCCCAGTCTTATGCTTTTCTGAGCCGATATGGTTGCAACCGAAAGTAGCAGTAGTATTAATATTGAAAATATTCTTTTTTTCATCTAAACCGAATATAGAAAATATCGTGCCAAATTAAAATTGCTGTCCTATGATAAAGTGTGTTTCCCATCCATTTGGTCCTGGTTTACCCACTATAGGGTCGAATCCATAACCAAAATCAATTCCTAATAATCCAAAGGTAGGCATATAAACTCTAAGTCCCATACCTGCAGATCTGTTTAACTGAAACGGATTATAGTCCCTAAAATTGTCAAACGACGCTCCCGCTTCTAAAAATGATAATAAGTAAATTGATGCTGAAGGTTTCAGGGTAATAGGAAATCTAAGTTCCAATGAATATTTATTATAAATTACAGCTCCATCGTCACGTTGAGTTTGCGGTCTGTCAATTGGAACAATAGACTGGTTTGGATATCCTCTCAACTGAATGGTTTCTCTTCCGTCAAGACTATATGCTCCAAGACCATCACCTCCAACATAGAATCGTTCAAATGGAGGAACACCTCTTTCATTATTATAGGCTCCAAGGAACCCATACTCTGCGTGAGTACGTAAAACAAGGTTACTACTTGGTCCAAAACTTGCCAGTGTATTATACCAGGTTCCGGCGAACTTAATTTTGTAAAATTCCAGCCAGTTATATTTTTTCTGATCTACCTTTTCAGCATCAGGAACTGAATTCTCACGGGAAACACGGTTTCCTACCTCATCCACAAGATTTCCATTTTCATCGCGTAGTTGATATTCGTCCTGATTCTGAAGGTTTCCGTAATCTATCCCATTCCATAAAGAGTAGGGAGGAGTAAGTTTTGCGGTTATAGCGAATTTTGAACCTGAAGTTGGGAAAACAGGGTTGACGGCCGTATTATCACGGGTTATTCCTAATTGATAATACAGGTTGTTTGAAAATCCATTCCCGAAAGTAAATAGACCTGTATTATAGTTGTTTAATTCATATCGTTGGAATCCAACAACATTAGATATGGTAACATACTGGTCTGGAGCAGTAAGTCTTTTTGCAAGACCAAGGCTTACCCCAAGAATATCAAAACTTCGGCTTTTATCTGCTTCCCTGTTAATGTAATCATACAGGAACTGTCTGGTGTAGCTGAATGATGTAGAAAAACTTACCGGTCTTTTTCCGCCCAGCCAGGGTTCTCTAAAAGATAAGCTATAGGTTTGATAGAAAGTACTTGCCTGAGCTCTCAATGATAAGGTTTGACCATCTCCCATAGGAATTGGCTTATATGCATCCTTATCGAATAATCCCTGAATAGAGAAGTTGTTGAAAGACAAACCTAAAGTACCTATGAAGCCTCCGCCGCCATAACCACCCTGAAGTTCAATCTGGCTGGCTCCTGCTTCCACAACCTTATATTCCAGGCTTAGTGTTCCTTCCTGAGGGTTAGGATCCACAAACTCCGGAGTTAACTGCTCAGCATCAAAGAAACCAAGCGCTCCAAGTTCACGCACAGTAGCGACCACAGCTTCCTGACTGTATTTTTGACCGGGCTTTGTTCTTAGTTCACGATAGATAACATGATCTTTTGTTTTATCGTTACCGGTGATTCTTATTTCATCAAAATAAGCTTCCTTCCCTTCAACAATTCGAATCTCAAAATCTATAGTATCATTATATACATTGGTTTCTACAAGGTTGATATTTGAAAAAAGATATCCATTATTTTGATAAAGGTTGGCTACAGAGTTCTTATTTGGCTCTCTTCCCTGGATTCTTTCATCAATAAGAACCCCGTTATAAACATCTCCTTTATCAAGCCCTAAAACTCTTTTTAACTGTGCATCACTGTAAGCGGAGTTTCCAAGAAAATCTATATTTCCAATATAATACTGATCACCTTCAGCAACTTCAATTTCCAGAGCGACAGTTTCTTCATCACGTCTTATTAGAGTGTCTGAAATGATCCTGGCATCACGATATCCTTCTTCTTTGTATTTGTCTATAACAGATTGTTTGTCTTCCTGATAATCAGCTTCAACAAACTTAGATCGCTTCCAGAACCTTATAAAGTTCTTCTGCTTGGTATTTTTCATGCTTTTTCTAAGCTTGGCATCTTTAAACTCATCATTCCCCTTAAAATTGATATCGGCGATCTTAACCCTGTTTCCAAGGTCAACATCAACAACCATATTTACTTTATTGGTGGGAGTGCCGGTAGAATCAACTACTTCTGATGTTCTTACATCAACATCAGCATTTAAATACCCGTCCTTCTTATACTTGTCTTCAATATAATTGGTGGTAGTAGTTATAAGGTTCTCGTTTACCTTTGCTCCGGGCTTAAGTTCATTTTCATCGGTGAGCTTTTCCTTATCGCTCTTTTTCTTAAGTCCGCTGAATTTTACCTGATTTAAAACCGGAACTTCTTTAATTTCCAGTTCAAGATCTGCCACATTTCCTTCTACATTGGTGATATAGAAATTGATATCGCTAAAAAGGTCAAGATCCCATAGTTTTTTGATTACAGAACTTAATCTGTCTCCTGGAATATAAATTTCTTCTCCTTTTTTTAAGCCGGTATACGTAATTACGGTTTGCTCATTGTAGGTAGTGGTGCCGGTAACTTTTATATCTCCTATAGTATATTTCTTAGAATCTCCAAGAGGTAGGTCCTGTGCTTTGGCAGCTATACTGAATATGAAACAAATTGCAAAAAGTGTAAAAATCTTTTTTGTCATGAATGCACTAACTGAGTTGCTCACTTGTTTTTCCAAATCTTCTTTCTCTGTTTTGATAATTGTATATGGCTTCAAAAAGATTTTCCCTTCTGTAATCAGGCCATAAAATTTTCGTAAAATACAATTCGGCATAGGCAATTTGCCATAAAAGGAAATTGCTAATGCGCTGTTCGCCGCTGGTTCTGATCAACAGATCAACGTCTGGTAAATTTCGGGTGTAAAGATGCTCATTTATAACTGATTCATCAACCGTATCTTCAGATAATTCTCCACTTTTAACTTTGTTCGCGATCTGCTTTACGCAGTTGGTAATTTCTTCACGACTCCCGTAACTTAAAGCAAGGGTTAGAGTCATTCTGGTATTACTGGCAGTTTTTTCGATAACATCAAGGAGTTCTCGTTTGGCTTTTTTCGGTAAGCTGGAAATATTACCAATCGAATTCAATTTTATGTCGTTATCTGCCAGGGTTTTGATTTCTTTTTTTAGAGAGGAAACCAGCAATCGCATCAAAGTATCCACCTCCAGTTTAGGCCTGTTCCAGTTTTCGGTAGAAAATGCATAAAGCGTAAGGTTTTCCACTCCAAGTTCTGCACAGCCTTCAACAACATCTCTTACTGCCGTGGTGCCTTCTTCGTGGCCGGCAGCTCTGAGGAAACCTTTTTGCTTAGCCCAACGCCCATTCCCATCCATAATGATGGCAATGTGTTTGGGTAATTTATTAAGGTCTATATTGTCTCTATAATTCATTTAAAAGCAATAACAGGGCTTGCGCCCAAATGTAAAAGTTATACTTACTCCTGTAAACACATACCAGTCAGAGGTATTTCTGTTTCCAAACTCTGCCTGTGGTTCTCTTCTTCCAAGGTATTCTTCTGGCCAGCTTCCATCCAGATTATCGGTAAATGTATATCTGGCTCCAATTTCAAGAGCTCCAATTATGTGCTCTGTAATAGCTTCTTTGTATCCCATAACCATAGGAATAGCAAACTCCCAGTTAGTTCCTTCATTTACGAGATTACCACCCCGGCCATTTTTTAACCAGACATGATCTGCCCTAAAATAGGTTACACCGGTGTAAATATAAGGAGTACTTTGCGGTAAAGCCTCAGAAAGATCAAAATCCCAGAAATTAAATTCAAATCCCAGAGATGCTTCTGCAATGGTATTGTCAAAGGAATAGCCCCGTTGCTGCCTTCTTGTATCATCAGATTTTGTGTCATCGGCAGAAATTTCTGCATACAAAAGTGATAATCTAATGGCATGACGTGGGCTGCGATTCCATTTTGCCAAAAGGCCTCCAACCGGTGTATTGGGCAGAATATAATTGGTTCTTCCCACATCGCCAATATAGTTAGCACCGCCGGCAAAGGCTCCCACTTCAAACTGCTGTGAGTATATGCCTGTTGTAAAAAATGCCATCACTACAAATGCGATTAGGTACCTCATAGGTTTTCAAAAGTTTGCAAATATAACAATTCTGTTTGCTCTGCAATAATTTGAGCAGATTTGTGCATTAATATAAACAGTTTTTGAAAGTTTTTATTGCTTAATTGCGCTTATCTTCCCCCCAGAGCAGCTTTTTTCTAAGGGTGTTTAAAAAGCTATCCTCTCTTAATTCAACAAAATTTATATTGTAGGGAGCTTTTTGAATAATAATCTCAGTATCGTTTTGTAATGTCGCAATTCTCGAATCCATAGAAACCAGATGAGTGTTTTCTCTTCCTGAGACCTTAAGTTTTATCGTGGTA
>JAGXII010000099.1 GCA_024635735.1 Christiangramia sp.
AGGCTATGCCGTATTCAATCTTTCCGGAGGAATACCAGCGGTATCTATTGATGAACGTATAAATGCTACCGGGGATACAGGCACAAAGATTCCTGGAAAATATATACCTGTAGCACAGGGATTCTTCCTGAATGCTGTTCTGGACGATGGAATTGGAAGTTATTCGGTAAATGGAGGGAATATTACCTTTAAAAACAGTCAGCGTGTTTTCGCTACAGAATCTTCAGGAAATTCTTATTTCCTTGCACAGGAAGGATTACTGGTAAACAACCAATCAAGACAGGCAGAATATTCAGACGACACCCGGTATAAAATACGTTTACACTTTGCTTCGCCTAAAGGATACCACCGCCAAATTTTGGTAACCGCAGACGCGTCTACAACTAATAATTTTGATTTAGGCTATGATGCTCCGCTTATAGAAGATAATGCGGAAGATATGTACTGGTTAATTAATGAATCTGAATTTGTAATCCAGGCTGTTCCTAATTTCAATCCAGATCAGGTTTTACCTATTGGAATTAAAATAGGCAAGGCTGGTAAATTTAGTATTGCACTTGAAAAGTTGGAAAATATCGAAGGTAATCTTCCTATATATGTAAGAGATAAACAGGATAACAGCTATCATCAAATAAACAAACAGGCATTTGAATCAACTGCTGAAGAGCCAGGATTTATTAACGATAGATTTGAAATTGTATTTCAAATACCAGGTGAAGAGCCTAAGGACAAATATCTTTCTACCGAAACGATTATATTTAACGTAGATTATTTAAGGACATCCAAAGAATTAATTCTTTCAAATCCAGATCTGTTACAAATAGATCATATAGAACTTTATAGTCTTAACGGACAAAGAATTGAAAGTTTCGATGATATTGCCAAATCAAAATCGGTGATATTGCCAATAGAAAATCAAGTAAGCTCAGCAATTTATGTAGTTAGAGTATATACTCAGGACAAAGAATATTCAAGAAAAGTGATTATAACCAATTAAATCAGGGTTTATATTTTAAAGGAAGATAAACCACCTTTTTAGTGTCAAAGAATTCTTCCTCAAAATAATCTGAGAGCTCAAAGATTTTCGCATTGCGGTAGTCTTTGAGCTCTTCACTTAAATCACCACCTTTAAGGTAAAGAATTCCATTTTTCCTATCATGTTTACTTTCTTTGGCTATTTTACCTTTAACCCAACGAACAAAAGTTGGCATCACGGCAACGGCCCTGCTCATTATAAAATCATAGTTTCCACTTAAATCCTCAACTCTCTCATTAAAGGTCTTTATATTTTGTAAACCAAGGCCCTCGCTTACTTCATCAACTACTTTAATCTTTTTTCCTATCGAATCTACAAGGTGAAATTCACTTTCAGGAAAAAGTATGGCAAGAGGAATTCCCGGAAATCCACCTCCTGTTCCAACATCAAGAATTTTAGAGCCCGGCTTAAAAGACTGGACCTTTGCAATTCCGAGAGAGTGAAGAACATGCCTGAGGTATAATTCATCGATATCCTTTCTGGAAACCACATTGATTTTCAAATTCCAATCCTTGTAGAGCTCTTCCAGTTTTTCAAATTTCGATATCTGATCTTCCGTGAGATCCGGAAAATATTTATTGAGTAAATCCAAATGAAAATGTTTTGTGCAAAAGTAATTATTTTATCTACTTTTTTTTTCTAAAATGGAAACAACTGAATTTTAAAATTTTAACTTTGGAACTGTTTTCAAAATATGGAAAGCACGCGCAAAAAACAGTTTTTACAGAAAAATTAATTAAACATTTGAATTATGCAGGAATTTCTATCAAACCGCATTAAAAGTATGGCCACCTCCCAAACACTTGCTATGGCAGCGAAAGCGCGTGAGCTAAAAGCCGAAGGCAAGGATATTATTGGCCTTAGTTTGGGTGAACCCGATTTTAATACGCCGGACTTTATTAAACAAGCCGCCATTCAGGCTATTAACGATAATTACAACTCTTATACCCCGGTTGATGGGTATGTAGAGTTAAAGGATGCTATTATTAATAAATTCAAACGGGATAATAATCTTACTTATGACAGATCTCAGATCGTTGTGTCTACTGGTGCGAAGCAATCACTTGCCAACGTGGCATTGGTAGTACTCAATCCCGGAGATGAAGTTCTACTACCCTGCCCTTATTGGGTAAGTTATGCTGAAATTGTAAAACTTGCCGAAGGAGTTCCTGTTGAAGTTCCAACTACTGTTGAGACTAATTTCAAAATGACTCCTGCTCAGTTGGAAGCTGCCATTACTCCTAAAACCAGGATGATCTGGTATAGCTCTCCCTGCAATCCAAGTGGAATGGTTTACAGTAAAGAAGAGTTAAGAGCTTTGGCAGACGTACTTAAGAAATATCCTGATATCATAGTGGTGAGTGATGAAATATATGAGCATATAAATTTTGTTGGAGAGCACGCCTCGATGGCTGGATTTGAGGATATGTATGACCGGACTGTAACTGTGAATGGTGTTTCGAAGGCATTTGCTATGACAGGCTGGAGAATAGGTTATATTGGCGCTCCTAGTTATATCGCCCGGGCCTGTAATAAAATGCAGGGACAAATCACCAGTGGTGCTAACTGTATTGCCCAGCGTGCAGTGATTACCGCACTTGAGGCTCCGGTTTCAAAAATTAGTCATATGATAGAGACTTTTAAAAGTCGTCGTAAACTAATCGTTGATTTACTGAATGAAATTGAAGGATTTAAAACTACAGAACCAGAAGGTGCATTTTATGTATTTCCGAATGTTTCTTCTTTCTTCGGAAAAACTCTGAAAGGACATAGTATTGAAAACGCCACAGATTTTAGCCTATTCTTACTTGAAGAAGCCCTGGTAGCTACGGTTACCGGAGATGCCTTTGGAAATCCGGAATGTATTAGAATCTCTTATGCTGCCAGCGAAGATCAAATTGAGGAGGCGATGAAGAGAATCAAAGAAGCACTCTCTTAAACACTTTAGAGTATATATTAAAACCGGCGATATGCCGGTTTTTTTTATCGGTTACGCCAGAAAAAAGGAGTTAGTATAATTAAAACAGTAAATAATTCAAGCCTACCTATAAGCATAAGAAAGGCGCACCACCATTTTCCAATATCGGGAAGCATATCAAAATTATTAACCGGACTCAATCCTCCGAAGGCCGGACCAATATTTCCTAAAGAAGATGCCGCGCCTCCTATAGAAGTTTCGAAATCCAGCCCTAAAGCCCCCAGCCCTACTGAACCAATTATAAAAGCCAGCATATACAGAATAAAAAAACCAAGAATATTGAATACAATCTCTTTACTAATAGATTTTTTATTGAATCTTACCGGTAAAATGGCATTCGGGTGAAGGGTTCTTTTAAATTCGATTAATCCGTTTCTTATCATAATAATATGCCGCATAACCTTAACCCCGCCAGCCGTAGATCCGGCCGAGCCACCAATGAAAAACATTCCGAAGAAGAAAATAGTTAAAAACGGTGTCCACATGGTATAATCTGCCGAGACAAAACCTGTAGTTGTGATAACTGTAAGCACCTGAAATAAAGAATGTCTAAATGCACTCTCCCCTTCTCCCCAAACCATTGGATGATCAATGGAAGAAAGACTTACATCTGCCTCAAAATAAATAACCAATGCAGCAATTGCGGTAAAAGATGCAATAAAATAAAAATACCATTTAAATTCATCGTCATTCAAAACCCTGCTGAATTTTCCTTTAAAAGCAAAATAGCTAAGTACGAAATTGCTCCCGGCCAGAAACATAAAAACAATAACTATATACTGGATCATTGGATTATCATTCCAAAAAGCCATACTGGCATTTTTAGTAGAAAAACCGCCTGTAGACAGCGTACTAAAAGAATGATTCACGGCATCGAATAAGCTCATTCCGGCAACCCACAGTAGTATTGTTTCCGCAGCTGTGTAAGTCACATATATAAGCCAAAGTCTCTTTGCTGTATCGCGAATTCTTGGTTTCAGTTTATCAGCACTTGGACCCGGAGATTCCGCTGAAAACAACTGCATTCCTCCTATTCCTAATAATGGAAGGATCGCGATCGCCAGGACAATAATTCCCATCCCTCCTATCCAGTGTGTTAAGCTACGCCAGAATAAAATTCCATTTGGAATGGATTCAATATCATTTAAAATTGAAGCTCCTGTTGTAGTATAACCGGACATGGTTTCAAAAAATGCATTGGTAAAACCGGGAATAGCACCACTAATAACGTAGGGTAGGGAACCGCTCAATGCCATAAAAATCCAACCAAAGGTTACAATGATGTAACCCTCTCTTATTTTTACTTCCTTACTATGGCCACGGGTGGTAAACATAAAAAGAGTACCAATAAAAAGAGTAATGAGCGCAGCCATGGAGATCTCCAGGGTAACTCCATCCTGGTAATACCAGCTTACCAGTGTGGATAGCAGCATGAAGCCTCCGTTGCATAAAAGCAACAAGCCCATAACATGCAGAATTATTTGATAATTCAGTTTGGGCATTATAAAAAGAGTTTTTCTACTTTATTTATGGATCTTGGAAGACAACAAACAACTATACGGTCGCCAGGTTTGATAAGGAAATCTCCTAAAGCTATAAGCCCCTCTCCATCCCTGATTATTCCGCCAATAATTGCAGAACGCGGAAAATCAAGATCCTTAATTTTCTTATTGCTTACCTGAGATTTTGGCTTTACAATAAACTCCAGAAGTTCAGCATTCATATTGTTAAGCTTGGTCATAGCTACCACATCTCCTTTTCTTACATACCGGAAAATGTTATTTGCTGCAAGTAGTTTTTTATTTATCAAGGTATCTATTCCTATAGAATGACTTAATTGAAAGTAGTCCATATTTTCAACCAGAGAGATAGTTTTCTTTACGCTTTTAGATTTGGCTACCAGACAGGACATGATATTAGTTTCAGAATTTCCTGTCACCGCGATAAAGGCATCCATATCATGGATATTTTCCTCTTCAAGAAGCTCAACATTCCGGCCGTCCCCATTAATGACAAGAACATTTGGAAGTTCATCTGCCAGTTCATATGCTTTGTCACGGTCCTTTTCCACCAGCTTCACATTAAATTTATTATCATAAAGATCCTTGGCGGTTTTTCTGCCAATCTTACTTCCACCGAGGATCATTACATTTTTAATTTCCTGTCGTACTTTACCTGTAAGTTTGTATAGCTCTTCAACTCCATTCTGAAGAGTCACAAAATATACCTGATCCCCGTCTTTAAACTGTGTATCTCCTCTTGGAATAAGCGTATACTGCGTACCAAATCTTTGAATAGCAATTGGAACAAAATTTAACTGAGGAAATATTTTTGCAGCCTCTTTTACCGTTTTTCCTACGAAAGTGGCCGTTCTGGATAAACTAACCCCTATCATTGTGAGTGCCCCCTTTTCGAACTCGTAACTATCATTAAAGGCCGATTGGTTTAATAATAATTCGATTTCACGGGAGGCCAGAGCTTCCGGTGAAATCAACTCGTCTATCCCAAAACGGGTGAATCCTAATTCACCTTGATTTTCAAGATACTCGGTATTGGAAATTCTGGCGATGGTTCTTTTTGCTCCAAGTTGTTTGGCAAGAACACATACGGTAATATTCGTAGCCTCACTTGAGGTTACACTAATCACCATATCGGTATATTTTACCTGAGCTTCCTTTAAAATCCGAATTGAAGAGGCATCTCCCTTTAGAGTTCTAATATCCAGGTGAGTATCTGCATAGATAAGATTATCCTTGCTGGTATCTATAAGAGTAATGTCTTGCGACTCAAAGGAAAGTAATTTAGCCAAATGAAATCCTACTTCACCAGCTCCAGCAATGATTATCTTCATAAAACAGCTTAAAATTTAAGAGGCTAAGTTAAGTTATTTAAAAGAAACTAAAAATCACAGAATGAGTTACAAAAACTTATAGATTAACAATCTATTTCGTACATAACGGTTATCTTTGACTCAAATTTTTTTTATGAGTAAAAAGGTTACTCCTTATAAAGACTCCAACCTCACTAAAAAAAAACAGGTTGAGCAAATGTTCGATAATATTTCGGATAATTATGATGGTCTTAACCGTGTGATTTCTTTTGGAACAGATATTAAATGGAGAAAAAAAGTAGTTGCGGCTGTTGCGGCGACTAATCCGGATAGCATACTCGACATTGCCACAGGAACTGGTGATCTGGCTATAGAGATGGCAAAAACCGGCGCTTCAAGAATCGTTGGATTAGACCTTTCTGAAGGCATGTTGAAAGTTGGAAGAAAAAAAATCGCCTTAAAAGATCTCACTCCTAGGATTGAAATGATTCAGGGAGATTCGGAAAATTTACCTTTTGAAGACAATTCTTTTGATGCTATTACAGTGGCATTTGGAGTCAGAAATTTTGAAAATCTGGAAAAAGGACTGGAAGAAATATACAGAGTGCTTAAGCCAGGAGGTATTTTTGTTGTATTAGAAACCTCCGTACCTACAAAATTCCCATACAAACAGGGATATCAATTTTACTCAAATATAATTTTACCCGCGATTGGAAAAATATTTTCTAAGGATAAAAGTGCCTATTCCTATTTGAGCGAAAGTGCTGCAAATTTTCCCTACGCTGCAGCCTTCAACAATATTTTGAAGAAAATCGGGTTTATAAATATAGAAGATTTACCCCAAACATTTGGCGTGTCATCAATTTATATCGCTTCAAAGTAACACCATGAAAAAAATATTAACGATTGCCTTACTGGCACTTTGCTTCCAGGGAGCTCAGGCACAGATATTCTCAGGCGAACGTATACTTAATAATGAAAATTTTGATCAGCAACGCTGGTCCTGGGGATATTTCCTGGGACTTAATAGTTATGATTTTAATTTTGATTACACCAATTACAATCCTAATCCGGTCACAGGGCAGGATTTCCGGGTAGAAAGACGTATAGGATTCAATGTAGGTTTGTTAGGTAACCTGAAGCTGAATAATAATCTTGATCTGCGTTTAGAACCGGGTGTAAGTTTTAACACCAGAGGTTTTCAGGCCTTAAAAGCTGATGCCAATACCTATAGAGAAGTTAGTGCTACTTATGTACACATACCTTTATTATTAAAATTCAATGCCAACCGGCTGAATAATTTTAGACCCTTTGTAGAGGGAGGTCTTTCAACTTCCATAAATCTTAGCAGTAACGAGAATAATCCAGATGATAATAGTGCCGGGCAGTTTCGAATGACTACACACTCCTATTACTATGAAATTGGATTTGGCATTGATTTATATCTTTATTACTTCAAATTCTCTCCATCTATTCGAGGGGTTTTTGCAATAAATGATGAACTAATTAGAGATGCTGATCCAAATAGCCTCTATACAGGTAATGTAGATAAAATGTCCTCCAGGGGAATATTTATCAATTTTGTTTTTCAGTAACAGAATTTCTTCGGAATTCACTCAAAAGTATAGCTGTAGCCGTTGCGACATTCAAGCTTTCGGTATCCTTGCCTTTCCCATATTGAGGGATATTTAATTTATGGTCCAATAAAGCTGAGAGTTCAGAAGAAATCCCATTAGCTTCATTTCCCATTACTAATAACGCCGTCTCGGGTAGTTTCTGAGAATATACATTTTCACCTTCCAGCATCGCTCCATATACCGGAATATCACCTGATTTTGCAAAGAAATCACTTAATTCTTTATAACAAATATTAATCCTGCTGAGGCTTCCCATGCTGGCCTGAACTACTTTAGGATTATAACAATCCACCGTATCCTGCGAACAGATGATATTCTGAATACCAAACCAATCACACAACCGAATAATGGTCCCAAGGTTCCCGGGATCACGAATTCCATCTAAAACAAGATTGAGACCGCTGAAGTTAACTTCCCTGATAACAGGGATATAAAATACTGCAAGAGCAATTTGGGGAGTTGTCAAAAAGCTTATTTTTTTAAGCTCTGCGTCACTAACCTTTATGACCTTTTCCTTTGAAATCTCAAAATTATCACCCGTACTAAATAAATATTGCAACTCAAATGATGAGTTCAAAAATTCCCTAACCCCTTTTATTCCTTCAACCACAAACAATCCATGTTTATTTCTGAACTTTTTCTGCGAAAGGCTTTTTATTAACTTAATCTGGTTTTTAGTAACCATACAAAAAATGTATTTTTGAGCCATTAATTACTACTATTTGAAACGGCTTCTCGCAAAAATATTATTATTTTTCTTAACCATAGTTTTAATAATTAGTTGCAACGCCGTGAAACGACTTGAAGCTGATGAGAATCTACTTGTAGAGAACCAGATTTTCCGTAATGGCGAAGAGGTAAAAGATTCCAGAGTTTACAGTCAGCTTTACCAGGAACCCAACACAAGATTTCTGGGAATTCCACTCCAGCTGCATTTTTATAATCTTGCCAGGCCCAATATTGATAGTGTTTTATCTGAAAAATTTCTCGAAAACGAGAATAAACACAGGCATCTGGTAAGTCTATTATCTCAAAAACAATTTGAGCGTTTTTTACACTCAAGAGTTGAATTTAATCAATGGCTTAAACAAACCGGAGAAGCACCCGTTATTGTAAGCGAAGAAGAAACAAAAAAATCTGAAAACCGGTTAAAATCCTGGTATTGGAATAATGGCTGGTTCAATGTGGAAACTGATTACACCATCATCCCTTTACTGGACAAGGAGAAAAGGGCCCGTGTTGAATATTACGTAACTCCGAACGAACCTTACATTTTAGACTCCATAACCACCGAAATATCTTCTCAGGCTCTTGATTCTTTATATGAAACACACAAAACTGCCAGCGAATTAAAATCTGGGGTTCAGTATAATACTATTGATTTTAATGATGAAAGAGAACGTCTTACAGAACTCTTCAGAAATAACGGGGTCTATAATTTTGATCAGGAATATATCACCTTTGATGCCGATACTGTTGATACAAATCATAAACTAAACACTACTCTGATTATCAAGAACAGGCGAAATAATTTAGGAGACAGTATTTCCAGAACCCCTTTTAAAATACATGAAATAAGTAAGGTTAATATTTTTACAGATTACACCTACGACAACCGTAACCGGCCCCTTACCGATAGTAGCAGTACCGAAGGTTATACTCTTTATTCATTTAACAAAAGGAGGTATAATGCGCAGGCGATTACAGACGCTATCTTTATTAAACCCGGTAATATTTACAGCGACCTGGACAGAACTAGAACCTACAACCGGTTAAATTCTCTTCGGATTTTTAAATATCCGAATATTCAATATACACCCGATCCCGCCGATAGTACTGGCACCGATCTTGTCACTAATATATTCTTAACTCCTTTACCCAAATATTCTCTGGGATTTGATTTTGATGTTTCGCAGAGTAATATTCAGGAGTTTGGAATTGGTTTCGGGGGTTCTCTTTTAATAAGAAATGTTTTTAGAAGAGCGGAAATTTTTGAAATTTCTGGCCGGGGAAGTATAGGATCTTCTACCGATGCTGCAGCCAGTAGTGATGATAATCGATTCTTCGATATTTCCGAAATAGGTGCCGACATGAAATTATCCTTTCCGAGGATATTTCTTCCTTTTAATACTGAAAAGTTTATCCCCAAGTACATGTCTCCTTTTACAACCCTTAGTGTGGGTGTAAGTACACAAAATAATATAGGGCTGGATAAACAAAACTTTTCGGGGATCATTAATTATAACTGGACACCGTCCAAACAACTATCCAACCGGCTTGATCTTCTGAATATTCAATACGTTAGGAATCTTAATGTGGGTAATTATTTTAATGTATATCGCAATTCCTACGAAGAGCTCAATAACATTATACAGTCTGGCGGAGTTACTACGAGTGACACATACCTCAATGAAGATGGAGATTTAATAGTCCCCGAAGGTGCTGATAATTTTATTGATGGCGTGGAAAATATGGATGGAACCACCACCGGATTGTCTGCTGATCAACGCCGAAATATCATAAATATAAGAGAGCGAAAGAACAGGCTTACTGAAAATAACCTAATATTCGCCAGTAATTATACTTACTTGTGGAATACCAAGAAAAATCTATATGATCAGGAATTTTCGAGGTTTAGATTTAAAATCGAAACGGCCGGGAATTTCCTTTCGGCCATATCCAACCTGGGAGGATTATCAAAAAATCAAAACGGGAATTACGAGATGCTGGGAGTGGCATACTCGCAATACGTAAAAACAGAAGTTGACTTCATCCAGCATTGGGATCTTGGTCATAATAATACGCTGGCTACAAGAGCTTTTGGAGGTATCGCAATTCCATATGGCAACGCGAACAGCATTCCTTTTGCAAGGAGTTTTTTCGCAGGTGGCCCGAACGACAATCGTGCATGGCAGGCTTATGACCTTGGTCCTGTCAGCAGTAGAGGAAGAAATGAATTTAACGAAGCCAATATGAAACTGGCTTTTAATCTAGAATATAGATATAATCTCGTTGGAGCTCTTAATAGTGCTTTTTTTGTAGACATCGGGAATATCTGGAACGTTGCAGATATTGTGGAAGATGAAGCTTCAACTTTCGAATCTTTCTCAGATCTTAAAGATATCGCAGTAGGCTCTGGAGTTGGATTAAGATATGACTTCAGCTTTTTTGTACTTCGGTTCGATGTAGGGTTCAAAACGTACGATCCGGCAAGACCATTAGGAGAAAGATGGTTCAAAGATTACAACTTCGGTCACGCCGTATATAATGTAGGTATCAATTATCCTTTCTAAGCCAGTTTATTTTCTTATTTTTGTAAGCCTAATTCAAAAAAATTATGAGTCACAACATAAAACCAGGCGTTGCCACAGGAAAAGAAGTTCAGGAAATATTTAAATATGCGAAGGAAAAGGGATTTGCACTTCCTGCTGTGAATGTTATTGGATCAAGTAGTATAAATGCAGTTTTGGAGACGGCAGCCGAATTGAATGCACCTGTAATTATCCAGTTTTCTAATGGTGGAGCACAGTTTAATGCAGGAAAAGGTCTTTCGAATGATGGAGAAAGAGCGGCTATTGCAGGAGGCGTTGCCGGTGCAAAGCACGTTCATGAGATGGCTGAATTATATGGTGTTCCGGTAATTATGCATACCGATCATTGCGCAAAAAAACTATTACCATGGATTGATGGTCTTCTGGATGCCAGTGAAAAACATTATGAGCAATTTGGAAAACCTCTTTACAGTTCTCATATGATTGATCTTTCAGAAGAATCCATTGAAGAGAATATGGATATCTGTAAGACATATTTAAAGAGAATGTCTAAAATGGGAATGACGCTGGAAATTGAGCTTGGAATAACAGGCGGTGAAGAAGATGGAGTTGATAATACCGATGTAGATTCTTCTAAACTATATACACAGCCTGAAGAAGTAGCCTATGCTTATGAGGAGTTAAGCAAAGTGAGTGACCAGTTTACCATCGCTGCAGCCTTTGGAAATGTGCACGGTGTTTACAAACCAGGAAACGTGAAGTTAACTCCAAAAATCCTGAAAAATTCTCAGGAATATATTACTGAAAAATACAATTTAGGTAAGAATCACATCGATTTCGTTTTCCACGGAGGAAGTGGTTCCACCGTTGAAGAGATTCGTGAAGCAATTGGATACGGAGTTATTAAAATGAATATCGACACAGATCTTCAATATGCTTACCTGGAAGGAATCAGAGACTATATAGCTAAACATAAAGACTATCTCGCTGCCCAGATAGGTAATCCTGAAGGCCCTGATTCTCCTAATAAAAAATATTACGATCCACGTAAATGGGTTCGTGAAGGTGAACTTACCTTCAAAGCCCGTCTTAAAAAAGCATTCGAGGATCTTAATAATGTGAACACATTATAAAAATAACCACGACAGTCTAACTAATTCAAGTTAGACTGTTTTTTATTTGTAATAACTGCCATGGGTAGTTAAAAAATGAAAGAAATGGCTTGGTTTAAAAGAACGCAAAAAGGAATTCAAACCCCCACAGAAGAAAAAAAGGATGTTCCAAAAGGCTTATGGTATAAGTCCCCTACCGGAAAGATTGTAGATGCTGAACAGCTTGAAAGCAACTTCTATGTAAGTCCGGAAGACGGTTACCATGTAAGGATTGGAAGTACCGAGTATTTTAAAATTCTGTTCGACGATAATAAATTTAAGGAGTTAGATAAAGGAATGACTTCTAAAGATCCTCTGGAATTTGAGGATACTAAAAAATATACTGACAGGTTAAAGGCGGCGCAGGAAAAAACCGGATTAAAAGATGCTGTTCGTTGCGCTGTTGGAAAATCAAAGGATAGAGAACTGGTAATCGCCTGTATGGATTTTAAATTCGTAGGTGGAAGTATGGGGTCTGTGGTAGGCGAAAAAATAGCGCGTGCGGCAGATTATGCTTTAAAAAACAAACTTCCTTTAATGATCATTTCCAAATCTGGAGGTGCAAGAATGCAGGAAGCAGCTTTATCTTTAATGCAGATGGCTAAAACTTCTGTTAAACTGGCCCAACTGGCAGATGCCAGAATTCCATATATTTCCTTGTGTACCGATCCTACTACCGGAGGAACTACCGCTTCTTTCGCAATGCTCGGAGATATTAATATTTCAGAACCAGGTGCTTTAATTGGATTTGCAGGACCACGTGTGGTAAAAGACACTACCGGAAAAGACCTTCCAAAAGATTTCCAGACAGCCGAATTCTTAAAAGAAAAGGGCTTTTTAGATTTCATTACCAAGCGGTCAGAATTGAAAAATAAAGTAAACCTTTATTTGGATCTTATTCAGAATCAACCTGTAAGAGCATAATAAACAGGAAAATAAAATAGCGGTATAAGTAGGTATTTTTTAAATTAGTAGTATCTTTGCCGCCTGACAGAAAAACTGTCAATACATAAAAATCATTTAAATAATATTGGAATGTATTTAGCAAAAGAAAAAAAAGAAGAGATCTTCGAAAAGCACGGTAAAAGCAAGACTGATACCGGATCAGCTGAAGGACAGATCGCATTGTTCACCTACAGAATCGCTCACCTTTCTGAGCATCTAAAAAGAAATCGTAAAGATTTCAATTCAGAACGCTCGCTAGTAAGACTGGTTGGTAAAAGAAGAAGTCTCTTAGACTATTTAATGAAGAAGGATATCATGAGGTATCGTGCCATCGTTAAAGAACTAGGATTAAGAAAATAATTTTCAGGGGGCTTTGTGCCCCCTTTTTTTATATATTAGATTGAACCTGTTTCAGGTTTTCAAAAATTGTCGCCCAAGAGGTAGTTTTTCATTGGTCAACTTACAACTACACACAACACAACCCGGCCGTCCGGATGACGGAGACCTTTGTTTAACTAAAAAAGATCTGGTTGAAGTTATTCAGATCACGAATTCAAAATTATTATGATTCCAAAAACATTTAAAGAGGTTATCGATTTAGGAGATGGAAGAACCATTTCTATCGAAACCGGAAAATTGGCAAAACAGGCACACGGGTCGGTTGTTGTTCAAATGGGTAACGCAATGTTACTTTGTACAGTAGTATCTTCTTACACTCCAACTACAATGGATTTCTTTCCATTAACACTGGATTACCGTGAAAAATTTGCAGCTGCGGGTCTTTTCCCTGGAGGTTACTTCAAGAGAGAAGCAAGACCAAGCAGTGAAGAAATACTGGTAATGCGTTTAGTAGACCGCGTTTTACGCCCACTATTCCCAAAAGACTATAAATTTGAAACGCAGGTGATGATTCAGTTAATGTCTCATGACGACGAAGTGATGCCAGATGCTCTTGCAGGTTTGGCTGCTTCAGCTGCGATTCAACTTTCAGATATTCCTTTTGAAACTCCAATTTCAGAAGCCAGAGTGGCAAGAATTAATGGTGAATTTGTACTTAACCCAAGTCGTGAAGCTTTGAAAGAGGCTGATATGGATATTATGGTAGGTGCATCAGCCGATTCTGTAATGATGGTTGAAGGACAATTTGACGAATGTTCAGAAGAAGAAATGGCTGAAGCTATCAAATTTGCACATGAAGCTATTAAGGTTCAGTGTGAGGCTCAGGTAAGACTTGCTGAAGCATTTGGTAAAAAAGAAACACGTGAGTATGAAGTAGCCACCACCGATGAGGAGATTGAAAAGAAGATCCTTGATGCTACTTACCAGAAAGCTTACGATATCGCTAAAAGCGGAACAAGTAAAAAGGAAAGAAGCGAAGCTTTCTCTGAATTAAAAGAAGAAATTAAAGCTATGTTCTCTGAAGAGGAATTGGAAGAGAAAGGCAAAATGATTTCCGGATATTTCGCAGATGCTCAGAAAAAAGCGGTTCGTGATTTAACCCTTAAAGAAGGAATAAGACTTGACGGTAGAAAAACTGATGAAATAAGACCAATCTGGTGTGAAGTGGATTATCTGCCATCAACACATGGTTCAGCGATCTTTACCCGTGGGGAAACTCAGGCTTTAGCTACTGTAACCTTAGGAACATCCAGAGAAGCAAACCAGGTAGACCTTCCAACCCAACAAGGTGAAGAGACTTTCTATCTACATTATAACTTCCCTCCTTTTTCAACCGGTGAAGCTTACCCAATTAGAGGAACTTCAAGACGTGAAATAGGTCATGGAAATCTTGCCCAGAGAGCATTAAAGGGAATGATCCCTGCAGATTGCCCTTATACAGTAAGAGTTGTTTCTGAAGTTTTAGAATCTAACGGTTCTTCTTCTATGGCAACTGTTTGTGCCGGAACAATGGCATTAATGGACTCGGGAGTTCAATTGAAAAAACCGGTTTCCGGTATTGCAATGGGACTTATTTCTGACGGAAAAGATTATGCGGTACTTTCAGATATTCTTGGAGATGAAGATCACCTTGGAGATATGGACTTTAAAGTTACCGGTACTGCTGATGGTATTACCGCCTGCCAAATGGACATTAAGATCAAAGGTCTTTCTTACGAGATCCTTGTGAACGCTCTTAAACAAGCAAGAGAAGGCAGACTTCATATTTTAGATAAATTAACTGAGACAATTCCTCAGCCAAATGAAGATGTAAAAGCTCATTCTCCTAAGATTATTACCAGAAGAATTCCGAATGAATTCATTGGCGCCTTGATTGGTCCTGGAGGAAAAGTAATTCAGGAACTTCAAAAAGAAACCAAAACAGAGATCGTGATCAATGAAGATCCGGTAACTGAAGAAGGTATCGTTGAAATTCTTGGTACTGAGCAGGAAGGGATCGATAAGGTTCTTGCAAAAATAGAATCTATCACTTTTAAACCTGAAAAAGGAAGTGTTTACGAAGTGAAAGTTATCAAAATCCTTGATTTTGGTGCTGTGGTAGAATATATTGATGCTCCTGGAAATGAAGTATTATTACATATTTCGGAACTTGCATGGGAACGTACGAACGACGTAAACGATGTATTGAAACTAGGTGATGTTATTGATGTGAAATACTTTGGTCTTGATCCTAAAACAAGAAAAGACAAGGTTTCCAGAAAAGCCTTGTTGGAAAAACCAGAAGGTTACCAGGCAAGACCACCAAGAGATGACAAACGTGATAATCGCGGATCTCGAGACAATCGTGGAGGCAGAGATAACCGTAGTCGTGATAATCGTCGTGACGATAGAAAACCAAGAGAAGACAAAGAGTAGTTTTCTTTTAAATTTTATAGAAAAAGCCCGATCATTTTCGGGCTTTTTTATTTTATTTTTCTTCTTATTAACAATTAATAGAAAAAATTTAAAATTATTTTTTTCTAAAAAAAGCCTTAGGAATTGTAGCGAAAATCCCGCAGCGACTGGATGGAACGAGGACTTGTAACGCAAAGCCCGGCACGAAGTGCAAGGCCCGGAAAATTTTTTTGTAATTTTTGTAACATTATGCGGACTTCTTACGTACAAACAACTACAAGAGCTATTCACCATCAAAAATCCAAGGAGAAGATAAATGAGACAACTGAAAATTACGAAGCAGGTTACCAATCGTGAAACCGCTTCGTTAGACAAGTATTTGCAAGAAATTGGAAAAGTAGACCTGATCACCGCTGATGAGGAGGTGGAATTGGCACAACGAATTAAAGCGGGTGATAACCGTGCACTAGAGAAACTTACCAAGGCAAATCTTCGATTTGTGGTATCTGTAGCAAAACAATATCAAAATCAGGGATTAACTCTTCCTGACCTTATAAATGAAGGAAACTTAGGATTAATTAAAGCTGCGAAGCGTTTCGATGAAACCCGTGGTTTTAAGTTTATTTCGTATGCGGTATGGTGGATTCGTCAATCTATCCTGCAGGCTTTAGCTGAACAATCCAGAATTGTTCGTTTACCATTAAATAAAATTGGTTCTATTAACAAAATAAATAAAACTTTTGCGTTTCTTGAACAGTCACATGAGCGTCCGCCAAGTGCTGAAGAAATTGCTAAAGAACTTGATATGACGATTAATGACGTTAAGGAATCTATGAAGAATTCTGGACGTCACGTATCTATGGATGCACCTTTGGTTGAGGGTGAGGATTCTAACCTCTATGATGTACTTAGATCTGGAGAATCCCCAAATCCTGATAAGGAGCTATTGCACGAGTCTTTAAGAACAGAAATAGAACGTGCTTTGGAAACTCTTACACCCAGAGAAGCTGATGTGATTCGCCTTTATTTTGGTCTTGGAGATCAACATCCTATGACTTTAGAAGAGATTGGCGAGACTTTTGATCTAACTAGAGAAAGAGTAAGACAAATTAAAGAAAAAGCCATTAGAAGATTAAAACATACTTCCAGAAGTAAAATTTTAAAAACTTATCTTGGCTAATAATATTTAAAGCAACAACAGTTTAGTAATGGGAGTGATGACCCATTATGAAAATAACTGTTCGTTTTTTGATTGATGAATGACCCCGGAGTGATGACCGGGGTTTTTTCTTTTCAATACTATTGAAGAAATATATCCTTATATTTTGGATATAT
>JAGXII010000100.1 GCA_024635735.1 Christiangramia sp.
CAGCAGGTTAAACTTGCAAGATTAAAAGGAGAATTCGTATGGCATTCCCACGAGAATGAAGATGAACTTTTCTGGATCGTTAAAGGCGAACTCAAAATTGAATTCAGAGATAAAACGGTTGTACTTAAGGAAAATGAATTTCTTGTTGTTCCCCGGGGTGTGGAACATAAGCCTGTAGCTGAAGAAGAAGTTCTGGTGATGCTATTCGAACCTGCATCCACCTTACATACGGGAAAGACACAGCACGAACTTACCAGGAAAAAACTGGATCATATTTAATAGTTGGCTACAAAAAAACAGATATTACCCATTATTGTAATTTCACAGTTCTGCTGTACTTCGTTATGGTTTGCCGGAAACGCAGTAATGACAGACCTTGTTCGGGATTTTAATTTAAATCCTGAAGCTCTGGGACATTTAACCTCGGCGGTACAGTTTGGGTTTATCTGCGGAACTTTATTTTTTGCCTTTTTGACAATTGCAGACAGGTTTTCTCCTTCAAAGGTGTTTTTCTTTTGTGCTCTTATAGGCGCATTATTTAATGCGGGAACCATCCTTGATAATAACAGTTTTGAAAGCCTGCTCATTTTTAGATTTCTTACCGGTCTTTCCCTTGCCGGAATTTATCCTGTAGGAATGAAAATAGCAGCCGATTATTTTCAGAAAGGTCTCGGAAAATCTCTGGGATTTCTGGTAGGAGCACTGGTACTGGGTACTGCTTTCCCGCATTTATTAAAAGAGATTACAGGTTCTGAAGGATTACCGTGGCGAAGTGTTCTTCTTTTAACTTCAGGCATTTCGGTGTTGGGAGGATCGTTAATTTTAATTTTCGTCCCTAACGGTCCTTACCGAACAAGACTTACAAAGCCAGATTTTTCTGCACTTTTCAGAGTTTTTAAAAATTCTGAATTTCGGTCTGCGGCTTTCGGATATTTTGGCCATATGTGGGAATTATATGCGTTCTGGGCTTTTGTACCTGTAATCCTTAAGGCCTATCAACAAATTCACCCGGCTGCCAGCTTCAGTATTTCTCTAATTTCTTTTCTAATTATCGGTCTTGGAGGAATTGCCTGTGTTGCCGGCGGTTTTATTTCAGAAAAAATTGGAGTTAAAAAAACAGCGGCAACGGCACTCTTCCTCTCCGGACTTTGTTGCCTGCTGTCCCCCTTAATTTATTTTATCAATTCTGAGATAATATTAATAAGTTTCCTGTTCTTCTGGGGATTGGTAGTAGTTGCAGATTCCCCGTTATTTTCTACCCTTGTTGCAAAAAATGCTCCTTCCCAATCAAAAGGAACGGCGCTTACGATAGTGAATTGTATAGGTTTTTCAATTACTATTATTAGTGTACAGCTGCTCAACATTTTACAGGTATTAATGAACGAAATTTTTCTTTTGAGTATTCTTGCAGCCGGTCCGGTAATTGGATTAATCGCCCTTTATCAAAAGAGGTGATATTATGTTATTCCGGTATCTAATCCGGAATTTTAAAAACTGAGGAAAGTAAGGTCTCCTCTAAAGAATGCAATTTCACTAGAAATTCAATGTAAATCGAACCAGATTTAAATATGGTAGTTAATTAAATCTTAATCGGCGAAATCTCTCTCTTAATTTTTTGGATTTGGCCAAGTATCCTGCTAGCTTACGCGCCTTAAAATTAAATGTCATTATGAAGATTAAAAATGTAATAAGTAGTTTACTTGTAATAGTTACTTTAGGAGTTAGCGGATTGAACGCTCAAAACACTCAAATGCCGCCTCAGCAGAAACAAATTGAGGTGAGCCAGTCTGAATTAACACAATTCGCAGAAGTATTCCAGAAAATGAGAATGCTTAACCAGGAAGCTCAAAAGGAAATGATGGAGGTTATAAAAGATGAAGGTTTTGAATTACAACGATTCAATGAAATTCACCAGGCTTCCATGGATCCAAATAAAGAAGTTGAACTTTCTGATGCTGAAGACGCAAAATATAAAGCAGCTGTAAAAGAGCTTGAAAGCATGCAGCCCGAATTTCAAAAAGAAATGCAGGACCTTATAGCTGATAGCGATTTGAGCATGGAAAGATACCAGAAAATAGCAATGGCTTTAAGAGCTGACGCTGAATTGCAGAAAAGACTTCAGGAAGTATTGAAGAGCTAAACTAAGATTGGATAAATATTTAAAAAGGGTAGGTTATAAAATCTACCCTTTTTTATTTCTTAAAACTTATAACGAATTTTAAAGAAACCCAGTGAAACTTTAAGCCTATTTTAAAACCCAGGTTTTTTCAAGGCATTAATTTTGTTGTAATTTGAGTACAATTAATAAGACATGAAATATACATTTAGAAAAACCATTATTTTCTTCACGTTTTTCTTTTGCCTATTTTCTGTTGATGCCCAGAATGAAACTATGAAGCAAAAAGACAGCCTCAAATTCAGCAATAAGATTGTTCCTGATGAAATATGGCGGGAAGCTTATATAGCGCTTTCCCATTATCCGGAATTAAAGGATACACCTATTGAATTCAGATTCAAAAGAAATATCAAAAAGTCCTTTATGCAGGCTCAGCCAAAAATCGGGGGTCTTTTGAAAAGACGTAAGAATCGTGGTTACCTGGTTTTTATTAATGAAAAATTTAAAATTGAAGGAAAAGATTTTGATATGACCACAGTACCATCAGATGTGCTGGTAGGCTGGCTGGGGCATGAACTTGGGCATATTATGGATTATATTGATAGAAAAGGTATCGACATCATATGGTTTGGGATGAAATATCTCACTTCAAAAAATTACATACGAAAAGCCGAAAGAGCCGCGGATACTTATGCTGTAAATCATGGTTTGGGCAAATATATTATCGCTACCAAAGATTTTATTCTGAATAATTCAGACCTGTCTGATAGTTATAAAGACCGAATTAAAAACCTTTACCTTTCCCAGAAAGAAATTATGGTTCTTATTGACGGAGCAAAAACAGTAATTGAATAGATTTAATTTTGTTGTTCAGCAACGAATTTTTCCCAGTTGGCAAACTTTTCTTCATTCATCACCTTTTCCATTTTCACCTGTCCGCCCTTCTTTTTATTCACTGCATTCCATTCATGAAAAATATTCGGATCTATAGTAAATACTTGCACACCTTTCAATGCTTTAGACCGGGCAACACTGTAATTCTTATTAGCTCCTTTTAGGACATTATCCAAGACTTCTGCAAGGTTTTCATCATTGGCTTCATATTCCGTTCCAAGGTACCAGAAATGATAATATTCGCCATCTTCTGCCCTCCTGGCCGCCACCACGAATTCAGGGATCTTGATCCCGAATTCTTCTTCAAGTTCCTGTACGGCATCATTCATTTTGTTCACTGAAAGCTGTGACCCAACCACATTCAAAAAAAATTTGGTCCTGCCGGTAATTTTGATCTCAAGTTTTTCCCTGTCGCTAAATTTAATCGTGTCACCAATTAAATATCTCCAGGCACCACTTACCGTAGAGATTAGCAAAACATATTCTGCTTCTTCCTCAACTTCTGAAAGTGGAATAACCGGAGCGTCGTTGATAATGGAACCGTCCTGGTTAATATATTCGGCTTTAAAAGGTACAAACTCAAAATAAATCCCATTATCGGTGATTAGTTTCATTGCATGTGTACCGGGACGGTTCTGCAATGCCAGAAAGCCTTCTGAAGCCAGATAAGTATCTATTACCTGCACCGGTTTTCCCCAGATTTCTTCAAAACTTTTAGTATAGGGTTCAAAAGCTACACCTCCTGAAGTATAAACCTGAAGATTTGGCCAGACCTCATGAATATTGTCCACTTTATGATACTCGATTACTTTTTTAAGCATCAATTCTGTCCAGGACGGAATTCCACTTAATGCACCAATATCCCAGTTTTTAGCATTCTCGGCAATCTTTTGTACTCTATCATCCCATTCATCGATCTTTGCAATTTCTTCTCCGGGCTTATAATATCCACGAAACCAGAAAGGAATATTGCTGGCACTAATTCCGCTAATTTCTCCTTCCTCATGGTCACCTTCCCTTTGCAGGTCTGTAGAACTCCCAAGCATCATAATCTCCTTTTCAAAGAAATCGGGAGGTAAATCAAAATTACTTAAAGCGCTTACCTGTTTGATACCCGCTTTTCGAATAGCCTCCACCATATCATCGGTTACCGGAATCCTTTTGCTACTTTTCCCGGTAGTTCCAGAACTTAGTGCAAAATAAGGTGGCTTTCCAGGCCAGGTGACATTTTCTTCTCCTTCGTGATATTTATGCCACCATTCTTTATCAATCTTATTATAGTCGAAGTATGGAACCTTCTCGGAGAAGGTCTTTTCAATATTACCAGACTTGAGAATTTCTTCGAATTCATAGTGCTTTCCAAAAGCAGTATTTTTTGCCCTTTTCAGTAGATTTCGCAGAACCTCCTCCTGATTTTTCACAGCTTCTCCTTCAGAAGTAAGACTTCCTTTAAGGTCGATTAAACTCTTAATTATAGATCCAAATATTGCCATTCGCCATGTATCTTTTTCGAGGGCTAAATCTAAAAATACGGTTCTGAAAAAGAGCCCTACTTATCAAATATTTAACGGAAAATCTTTTCAATATCAGGCTTTAGAATGTTTTGCCGGTAAAGGAATAATTTCGAACTTCCGTCCATAATTAATAGATACTTTGAATCCCGATCCTCAAAAACTAATTGAACTTGCATACGCTAAAATGCACTTTGGCAAGTATAAAGATTATTACCTGTCAGATATTCCGGAGCCCTATTATGTATGGTTTCGACAAAAAGGATTTCCAACAGGGAAACTGGGAGACCAGATGCAGCAAGTCTATGAATTAAAGGTTAACAGTCTGGAAAATTTATTGCGACAGATTAGGAAAAGATATCCTAACCCCTATAAAAAGTAAGGAATCTCATCTGTTAAGGCGATCCTAATATTCGCATTACAATTTGACTGCTTTTTCTATTCTTCTTTGTAATTTAGCGCCCTGAATAAACAACGCAACAAACTTTTCAGAAATGGCCGAAACCAAGTATATATTTGTAACCGGAGGTGTGTCTTCTTCCCTGGGAAAAGGAATTATTGCCGCTTCTCTGGCCAAGTTGCTACAGGCACGTGGTTTTAAAACCACTATTCAGAAGCTGGATCCCTACATAAATGTTGACCCCGGCACTTTAAACCCCTACGAACACGGAGAATGTTATGTGACCGAAGATGGTGCGGAAACCGATCTAGATCTGGGACATTACGAGCGTTTTCTTAATGTAAATACTTCTCAGGCCAATAATGTTACCACTGGAAGAATTTACCAGAGCGTAATTGAAAAAGAGCGTCGCGGTGAATTTCTTGGAAAAACCGTCCAGGTAGTTCCTCATATTACCAATGAAATAAAAGAAAGAATTCAGATCCTCGGTCAGAATGGTGATTACGACATCGTGATCACAGAAATTGGAGGAACTGTGGGTGATATTGAATCCCTTCCATATATTGAAGCGGTTCGACAGTTAAAATGGGAACTTGGTGATGACAACGCGCTGGTGATCCACTTAACACTGGTACCTTATTTATCTGCCGCGGGTGAATTAAAGACAAAACCAACTCAGCATAGCGTAAAAACATTGATGGAAAGTGGTATAAAAGCCGATATTCTGGTTTGCCGTACTGAACATGAACTTTCAGATGATATACGCCGTAAACTGGCTCTTTTCTGTAACGTTCGCCAGGAAGCAGTTATCCAGAGTATTGATGCCCATACTATTTATGATGTTCCCAATATGATGCTGAAGGAAGGTCTGGACACCGTTACACTGAAAAAACTGGCTTTACCCGATGATAGTACTCCAAATCTTGATCGCTGGAACCAGTTTCTTAAAAAACATAAAAACCCTAAAGCTGAAGTGCATATTGGACTTATTGGAAAATATGTTGAACTTCAGGATTCCTACAAATCAATTTTAGAATCTTTTATTCACGCAGGCGCTGAAAATGAGGTCTTTGTGAATGTAGAATATATTCATTCAGAATTCATTAATGAAAATACCATTCACAATAAAATAAGTCATTTAGACGGTATTCTGGTTGCTCCGGGCTTTGGAGAACGTGGTATTGAAGGAAAGATCGATGCCGTAAGATACGCCCGGGAAAATAATCTGCCTTTCCTTGGAATATGTCTGGGAATGCAAATGGCCGTGATTGAATTTGCCCGAAATGTACTGCAGTTAAAAGGAGCTAATTCTACTGAAATGGATCCTTCAACCAAGCATCCGGTAATTGACCTGATGGAGGCTCAGAAAAAGATCACTCATAAAGGTGGAACTATGCGTTTGGGAGCCTGGGATTGTAAACTAAAGAAGAAATCTATAATTAGGGATGTATATCAAACAGATGAAATAAAAGAAAGACACCGCCATCGTTATGAATACAATAATAAATATAAAGAGCAACTTGAGAATGCCGGTATGTCAAGTACAGGAATCAATCCGGAAACAGGCCTGGTAGAAGTTATTGAACTTGAAGACCATCCATGGTTTGTAGGCGTGCAGTATCATCCGGAATATAAAAGTACGGTAGCCAGTCCACATCCTCTCTTCGTGGCATTTGTGAAGGCCGCCAACGAACACGCTCAAAAAAATAAAAATGCCAAGATGGCACAGAAATAAAAACTGGCCGTTTTTTTGACAAGACAAGCATAAGTAAATTAAATAATGGAAGAAAAGAAAATAGATATTCAATCTATAATTGGATTTATACTTATTGGAGGGATCCTTTTATGGATGCTTTATAATAATACTCCAGAACAGGAAACTACTCAGGAAGGCACAAAAACAGAACAGGTAGAAAATGAAAAGCCGGAACCGGCAGGTCAGGTTGTAACTCCTCAAACTAACGAGGTTGTGAGTGATTCATCTTCCCTGGCCGAAGCACAAAGAAAATTAGGTGCTTTTGGATACTCTCAAACCTTACCTTCTGCTAAAGGTGGAACCACTACTTTTTCTAATGATGTTCTGGAATTAAAAGTTTCAAATAAAGGTGGTTATATTGAAGAAGCACGGCTTAAGAATTTCAAAACCTATGATTCTATCCCCATATATCTGGTGAAAGATGGAAATGCTTCTTTCAATTTAAATTTCACAACTTCAGACGGAAGAACACTTAATACTCAGGATCTTTATTTTGAACCTGAACTTACCAGCAATAATGGTAACCAGGTTCTTTCAATGAAATTAAAGGTTTCTGAAGATGAATTTCTGGAATATCGGTACGTATTGAATCCGGGAGAATATATGATGGATTTCAGCATACAGTCTCAGGGATTGAACGGAGTTCTGAATACTTCTCAGGATCCTGTAATGAACTGGAAACTTAAAGGCTACCGTCACGCGAAAAGTATTTCTTATGAAAACAGGTATACAGACCTTGTTTATGAATATGAAGATGGTAATGACGATAAACTAAGAAGCGGAGAGGAAGAAGAATCTGATGTAAGTTATATTTCTTACAGACAGCATTTCTTTACCTCTATTCTATTAACTGATACTCCCTTCCAAAAAGCAAATTTTGAGGTGGAAGATCTTGTAGAGAATGAAGAGATAGATACCGTTTTCACTAAACAATTTTCTTCGAGTATTCCTCTAGAACTTAAAGGAGGTGAACTTAGTTATAATATGAACTGGTACTACGGGCCGGCAGATTATAAAATTCTTAATGATTACGACAGGAATCTGGACGAAATTGTACCACTGGGATGGGGAATCTTTGGGTGGATCAACAAATATCTGTTCATTCCTTTCTTTGCATTTTTAAGCAGCTTCCTTCCAAGCTATGGTCTGGCTATTATAGCTATGACAATTGTGGTTAGGATACTTCTATCTCCGGTTACTTATAAATCTTATTTATCACAGGCAAAAATGAAAATTTTAAGACCTGAGATCAATGAGCTCAACGAAAAGTACAAGGACAATGCAATGAAGAAGCAACAGGAAACTATGAAGCTTTATAGCAAAGCCGGCGCCAGCCCAATGAGTGGTTGTTTGCCTGCCCTTGCGCAGATTCCGGTTTTCTATGCACTATTCCAGTTTTTCCCAAGTGCTTTTCAGTTAAGACATAAAAGTTTTCTCTGGGCAGATGACCTCTCCAGTTATGATGTTGTGGCCAAGCTTCCATTCAACATTCCATTCTACGGAGACCATGTAAGCCTTTTCCCTATTCTCGCTTCTATAGCAATTTTCATTTATATGACTATGACTACGGGACAGAGTATGCAGGCCAATCAACAGCCAGGAATGCCTAACATGAAGTTCCTTATGTATCTTTCTCCGGTTTTCATGTTGATATTCTTTAATAATTATGCAAGTGGACTTTCGTTGTACTACTTCACTTCCAACCTTATTACCATTGGTATCATGCTAGTGATTAAGCATGTAATTATTGATGAAGATAAAATTCATGCTAAGATCCAGGAAAACAAGAAAAAGCCTAAGAAACAAAACAGATTCACTAAAAAGTTCCAGCAAATGATGGAACAGGCAGAAGAACAACAGAAAAAACCTAAGAAGTAAACTAATATAAAAAGCCCCAAACATAAAGAATGGGGCTTTTCCAACTGAAGTAGTAATCAAGCTAAATCATACAAGTACAAAGTTGGCAGTAAAAAAACTTCTATTATTTTTAGAAAGGTCATACAGTTTATGGCCTTTTTTATTTAAATAATTATTTTTAAAATCCTGAAAATCAGAAAGTTTTTAGTGTTCTAACAATTTGATCACTCTAATATAGGTATAATATTGTTTATTTTTTATTATTTTTTATTAGACACTTGTTAATTTTTTTGTTCATTTTTCTTATTATCAATCTCTTACAATCCGAAATAGTAAAATATCAGGCTATAACCTTTCAATAAATCAAAAATGTATTAGTCCATAAAATATAACCTGGGGGTATAAAAAAAGGTCCGGAATATTCCGGACCTTTTTAATTTTTGAAATATAGCTAACCTTCAGAGTTATTCCATTGAAGGAAGGATAACAGTATCAAGTGCATGAATTACTCCATTTGTAGCCTGTACATCGGTTGCAATTACAGTGGCTGTTCTTCCATTAGCATCAGTAATAGTTACATCATCCCCTAAATTTACAGTAAAGTCTCCTCCATTCAAAGTGGTTACGGTCATTCCATCAGTTAAATCTGAAGACCTTACGTTGGCTTCGGTAATCACATGGTAACTAAGCACGGCTGCAAGAGTATCTGCATCTATATCTTCCAACGACGACACTTCAAGCTCTTCAAGTAAAGCCGCAAAAGCAGAGTCTACAGGAGCAAATACCGTAAAAGGCGCTGGAGATTCCATAGATTGCAATGTTCCAACAAATGTATAAGAATCTTCACGGGTCAAAGCCGCAACAAGAATTGAAAAGTTAGTATCAGCCAGGGCAAAAGTTGTAATATCCGGAAGTCCGATTACTGTATCAACAGCATGAATTACTCCATTATCTACCTCAACATCTGCAGTGGTAACTGTACTTATTCCATTTATAGTTACTCCATCACCAGTATTTACATACATACTTAACGGCTCTTCCGAGGCGCCATATACCGCCATACTTTCCATGTAACCGGTAGAAAGATCAGTAGACATTATACTACCTTCCTGAACATGATATAATAAAACCTGAGTAAGCAGATCCACAGGAACTTCATCGAGACTGGCGAATCCATTGGCTTCCAGAAATGCGGCAAAAGCATCATTATCTGGAGCAAAGACAGTGAATTCTGTGCTTCCGTCTAAGGTTGCAGTGAGTCCTGCTGCATCAATGGCTGCTGCCAGCGAAGAATAATCATCATTACTATTTACGAAATCAATAATGGTATTAGTTTCCATTACATCGCCTTCCGTAGGTTCCGGCATGGCATCAACATTGCTGTCAATCATAAAATCGTCTTCTTCATCGCAGGAGACCAAAGGGAGGACGAAAACAAGAAATATCATTCCCATCTTAATATTTTTTAAAATAAAATCCATAAATCTAAGTTTTAATTAATAACGGTTTAAAGTTTTGTCTAAAGTAGACTCAAAAAGGCTATAATTTTGTTTAATTTTTGTTAGTTATGTTTAAACAGCAGTTAATTTTTTTCTTAATTCTCTGTCTTCCAATTATTTCATGTGCCCAGATCAATCAAACTGATAATACGGGCCAACGCGATGGATTATGGAAAGTGAATTTTGAAGGCCCGGATAAACCTAAATTTGAAGGTACTTTTGATCATGGTAAGGAAACCGGAATTTTTAAATTCTATAAAAAAGGTTTTTATGATCATCCTGCCGCCATCATGGATTTTGGCAACGGTAGAGATTCTGTAGAAGTGGTTTATTATACCCAGCAAGGAAAGCCAATCAGTAAAGGTAAAATGTGGGATAAAAAAAGAGAGGGAGAATGGGTTTATTATCATCAAAAATCAGATTCCATTATGATGACTGAGGTCTATAAAAATGATACATTAAATGGATTACAGAAAACCTATTTCACTAATGGTCAGCTTGCAGAAAAAACCAATTATATTAACGGTGAAAAAAATGGTGAAAGTTTTATTTATGCGGATAATGGAAAAATAATGAAACAGCTCCATTACAAGAATGGCGAATTAAACGGTCCCGCGTGCTATTTTACAGCTACCGGTGAAAAATCTATCGAAGGACATTATACTGCCGGAGAAAAAACCGGAACCTGGAAGTATTATAAAGATGAAAAATTAGACGAAGAAAAAGAATACTAAACTTATAATTGAATATATTTAAACACCTAAACAAATCTATTATGAAAAAGTTCATTTTATTATTTATTTCACTGGCTATGTTCACTGCATGCAGTAAAGATGATGAATCCCCCGAAACAGATGATGGTTCAGAAATTGTTGGAACCTGGTTTTTAGTAGATGCAAAGGCCGGCGGTGTCTCTGGCAACCTTTCAGATTGTACAAAAAACACCTTTGTTACGTTTAATGCTAATGGAACTGCCAGTTCAGAATATTATGAAGAATCCGATGGAAACTGTGAAGTTAGTGACAGTAATACAGGAAACTGGGATTATAAAGGCAATTCTATTTATAGTGTAGATATCGCAGGATATGATAATCTCGAAGGAACGGTGAATTTTGAAAGCTCAACACGTTTCAGTTTTACCAGCCCTGAAATTTCTCCGGTGGTATTGATATTTGAAAAATAAGAATAAAAAAATATTTGATTAAAAGGTGGCTTTCGTCACCTTTTTTTATTTCGTAATTTTGCACCCTCTTTGCCGACTCTTATTCCGGTAAAGAAAAAGAAGTTGAAATGAAAAAAGTTGTTGTCGGTTTATCTGGCGGTGTAGATTCAAGTGTTGCAGCCCATCTTTTAAAAGAACAGGGTTATGAGGTCATAGGTCTTTTTATGAAGAACTGGCATGATGATTCTGTGACTATTTCTGACGAATGCCCATGGCTTGATGATAGTAACGACGCAATGATGGTAGCCGATAAACTGGGAATCCCTTTTCAAACTGTGGATCTTAGTGAGGAATACAAAGAACGTATTGTAGATTATATGTTCAATGAGTATGAAAAAGGAAGAACTCCCAATCCCGATGTTCTTTGTAATCGCGAAATCAAGTTCGATGTCTTCATGAAAATCGCGATGTCTCTTGGTGCAGATTATGTAGCAACAGGTCATTATTGCCGCAAAGCGGAATTTGAAAAGGATGGTGAAACTGTATATCAGCTTTTATCAGGAAAAGATAATAATAAGGACCAGTCTTATTTTCTTTGTCAGTTGACACAGGAACAACTTTCCAAAACCTTGTTCCCCATTGGCGAATTGCAGAAGTCTGAAGTTAGAAAGATCGCCAGCGAACAGGATCTTGTAACCGCAGAGAAAAAAGATTCTCAGGGTCTTTGCTTTATTGGTAAAGTGAGACTCCCCGACTTCCTTCAGCAAAAATTAAAACCAAGGGAAGGTGTGATCGTGGAAGTTCCTGCTGAAACAGAATTTTACAGGGAAGAAGAAAAAAGCTTTGATTCTAAAATTGAAGAATTAAGACACCTTTCTAAAAAATATAAATATCATCTTACTGATGGGAAAGTGGTTGGAAAACATCAGGGAGCGCATTATTTTACTAAAGGGCAGCGTAAAGGCCTGGCAGTTGGGGGCACTCCGGAACCACTATTTGTAATAGATACCGATGTAGATGAAAATGTGATATATACCGGTCAGGGAAAAGATCATCCGGGTATCTACCGCAAAGCCCTGTTTATTAAACCTGAAGAAATTCACTGGGTACGTCGTGACCTGAAACTTGAAAATGATCAACAATTAAAGGTAAAAGCTAGGATTCGTTATCGCCAGCCGTTACAGGAAGCCACTCTATATCAAACCGGCAACGGGATGTATGTAGTCTTTAACGAAGCTCAGGCTTCTATAACTGAAGGACAATTTGTGGCCTGGTACCAGGATGATGAATTGCTGGGTTCAGGAGTAATTTCGTAAATTACTCTCTGAATTTCCCCATTCATGAAGAGATGCCTCTTATTTGCTTTTTTTATCTTCTTTCTTTCTTATTCCCAGGAAGAGCATGCATGGGTCTATTTTAGTGATAAAGCTAATGTGGAGGAATCAATTGCGAACCCAATTTCTATTTTATCACAACAAGCACTGGATCGTAAGCAGCTTCATAATATTCCGGTAGATTACAGAGATGTACCTGTAAATGAAGAATACCTAAATATTTTAAAGCAACAGGAAGGAATTTCAGTCAAAGCCAAGTCAAAATGGCTTAATTGTGCACATGTAACGGGAAGTATAGAAGATATTGATGCGCTGCAAGAGTTAAATTTCGTAGCGGCAATCGAATTCGCCAATAATAGTCTTAATCAAAGATCTTCAGATTCTGAATTCAGAATCATTCATAAACTGGAATCCAGCACAGACTTGAATTACGGAACTACTGAAAACCAGGTCAAAATGATGGGCACAGATTATCTGCACCAAAGGAATTTTACCGGGGACGGAATGATCATCGCCCTTCTTGATTCAGGTTTTCCTAATTCCAGGGATATTTCGGCTTTTCAAAATATTAATCTATTGGGTGGATATGATTTCCCGGGACGATCTCCGGATTTTGATCAACCGGACCTTGATAATCACGGCACATTAGTTTTATC
>JAGXII010000101.1 GCA_024635735.1 Christiangramia sp.
AATGGATCCTATGGATTTTGAACCAGGAGAATATGAGGTAATCTATACTGTAACTGCTATTAATGATTGTGGTGATGATACTGCAACATTTACAGTAACAGTGCAGGAAGCACCAAACGCACCTGAAGTTAATGATTTATCATTCTGTGCTATACAGAATCCAACAGGGGCAGATCTAATGGTAGAAGGAGAGAATCTTACTTTCTATACCGATGAAGATCTTACCATGATGGTTATGGAAGAAGATGATTTAACCTCTGCAACTTATTATGTTACTCAAAGAAACGCCGAGGGTAATTGTGAATCTGAAGCTTCAGAAATCATGATTACTGTTAACGATCCGGGAACTCCTACGATTGATGATACCAACCAGACTTTCTGTGAATATGATGATGCAACCATCGCCGATCTTAATGATGCGGTTGATCAAACATCAAACGTTACCTGGTATGACTCAGCTGAAAGTACAGATCCGTTAAGTACAGGAACTGCACTTCAGGATGGTGTTAGTTACTATGCGTCTCTTTACGATCCGGAAACAGATTGTGACAGCTCAGAAAGACTTGCTGTAACAGTGACTATAGAAGATTGTCCACTACTATTCCCAGAAGGAATTTCTCCAAATGGTGATGGGAAGAATGACACCTTCAATATCGAAAACATCGAAAGAGAATATCCTAATTATACTATATCAATCCGTAACAGATGGGGTGGTTTAATATACAAAGGAAACGCCAACACTCCGGATTGGGATGGTACAACCAACCAGTCAGGTTCTCTAGGCGACGACGTTTTACCTGTTGGAGTTTATTTTTATCTCCTTGACTTCAATGACGGTGTAACCGCTCCAAGAAGAGGAAAAATATACTTAAGCAGATAATAAAAGGATAAACACGAGAAAGCAATGAAAAAAATAATCACAAAATATTTAATATTCGCAGGCATTATCCTTTTTTCAATCAAAGGGATGTCTCAGCAAGACCCGCTTTTCACTCAGTACATGTACAACATGAGTGTTATAAATCCAGGCTATGCAACGGATGATCCGGGCATGCTGAATTTAGGAGCAATCTATAGAACCCAGTGGGTTGATGTAGACGGGGCACCAAAAACCCTCAACTTCTTCGCCCACACTCCCGTTAGTGAAAGAGTGGAGCTTGGTTTAACCATTGTCCATGATGAAATTGGAGGATGGGTAAAAGAGAATAACATAACCGCAGATTTTGCCTATGTTATTCCTGCAAGCGAAACGACTAAACTATCGTTTGGAGCGAAGGCCGGGTTAACCACTTTTAATGCGGACCTTGCAGGTTTGGATCTTAATGACCCAAACGATGCGGCATTTGAAAATCAAAGTGAGCTTTTCCCTGTGTTTGGAATTGGTGCATTCTGGTTTGGAGATAAACATTATTTAGGTGTTTCCGCTCCTAACCTTTTCACTTCTAAACATATTGAAAACAACCAGGGTCTTAGGGCTCAGGGTATCGAAGATGTACATTATTACGTAACCGGTGGATATGTATTTGGAATTAGCGATAACTTTAAACTTAAGCCATCATTTATGGCAAGAGGAGTTAAAGGAGCGCCACTTTCAGTAGATGTTAACGCTAACGTACTATTGTATGATCGTCTTGAAGCCGGAGTTGGTTACAGGTTTGACAAGAGTATTACCGGTTTGGTAAACTTCAAAATCACTCCTGCATTAAGAATAGGTTACGCCTATGATTATCCAACCTATGATTTAAGTAACGATGGATCACACGAGATTATGTTATTGTTTGATCTTGATCTATTCGGACTTAAAAAAGGATATGACAAATCACCGAGATTCTTCTAAAACCCGACTAACATGAAAAATATATATAGTACACTTTTTATACTTTTAATAAGCATGACGGCATTCGCCCAGCGCTCTGATATTAAAGAAGGAGATCAATTCTTCGCTCAGGCTGCTTATATGGATGCTGCTAATTCTTATGAAAAAGTAAATGATAAGACACAGGAAGTTCTTCAAAACCTTGGAGACTCGTATTTCTTCACTAATCAAATGAAGAATGCAGCCGAAGTTTATGAATTACTTTTCCTTAGACATGAAGGTAACCTTGCGCCAGAATATCAATTTAGATTTGCACATGCGCTTATGGCAACCGGAAATTATGTAAAGGCCGATACCTATATGAACAAGGTAACTGGTGAAAACTGGAATCATGAAGAATTTGCAAAGGAACTGGATACATTGGTTCCTCATAAATTCAAATATGACCAGGTTATGAACAACCAGTCTTCTTCAGATTTTGGTATAGGTTTTTATGGAGACCGTGTAGCATTTGCTTCTACGAGAAATCAGGAGCGTCCAATTTACCCATGGAATAAACTTCCTACGCTTGATCTTTACAGTGCGAAAATGAATGATGAAGGAGAAATGACTGATATCGTTCTTTTTTCTAATGTCATCAATACTGATGAGCATGAAAGTTCAGCTACTTTTAGCCAGGATGGAAACATTATGTTCTTTGACAGAACAAACGAAAAGAGAGTTAAAAACGAAAATGATGTACGCATCGCGCACATTAGTCTTTACCGGGCTGAAAAAGTAGACGGTGCATGGACAAACGTTAGAAAGCTTCCTTTTAGTAGTGAAGAATACTCTGTAGAACATCCTAGTTTAAGTGCAGATGGAAGTAAACTTTACTTCGCCAGCGATATGCCTGGTGGAAGTGGTGGATTTGACCTGTATGTTGTAGCTGTTAATGAAGATGGAACTTACGGTACTCCTCAAAATTTAGGAGCTGGTGTAAACACTTCTCACAGAGAGCAATTCCCATTTATTAGTGATGAAGGAGTTCTTTATTTCACTTCAGATGGACACCAGGGATTTGGTAACCTTGATATCTTTAGAACCGAGGGTGATTTTTCAGAAGTTGAAAACCTTGGTAGATCTATCAATAGCGGTAACGATGATTTCGCTTTTGTGATTAAGGAAAATCAGGAAAAAGGTTTCTTCGCTTCTAACAGAAGAGGTACAGATAATCTTTACCAATTCACAAGAGAAGAGAACGTAATAGTTAAAGCTCCAACAGTGACCGATGAAACAAGTGGTCAGGATGTTATTCCAATTGATGGTAGCAAAATTTACTTCGACTTTGATAAGGCTACAATTAAGCCTGAGTCTAAGCCGGTTCTTGACTCTGTGGTAACCTACATGAACAACTATCCTAATATAAAAGTGAAAGTTGAATCTCATGCAGATGCAAGAGGAAGTGACAGTTATAACCTTGCCCTTTCTAAGAGAAGAGCTGCTTCAACTGTTAAATATCTTGTAGATAACGGTATTGACAAAGCCAGACTTACTTCTGAAGGTTATGGAGAAAGCCGTCCGGTAAACGATTGTACTGAACCAACAGGTTGTACAGCGGCTCAATATGCTAAAAACCGTAGAAGTGTATTCGTGGTTTCCAACCGTGATGGAAAAATGGATGAAAATAGCGAAATGGAAGACGAAAACTAAGTTTTCTAAACTATACTAACCAACCAAAAAGTGAAAGCCCCCGCCATTGGCGGGGGCTTCTCTATTTAGGGTAATTAAACGCTACTTATTAGGTGGATAATTCTCTAAGGCTTTCTCTACAATTTTATCAAACTGCTGTTGCCTTTTTTCGGGAGAGGCATTCATATTAAAAGGACTTTCAACAATAGCCTGCCAAACCAGGTCATCCCGTTTAACATCTATAAAATCAAAGGTAAGTTTAATAAAGGTATCCATCTGGCCTATAGGCACACCTCCTGATACTCCCACTCCAACATTACCGCCTCCACCACCAACACCAATTCCAAGCCTGCTTCGGTTGTCCTGTTCAAACTTTTCAGTGTACATATTCACGTAAATTCCCGGCTCTTCAGAAATTGAAAAACCTTTCTCCTTCATTTTGTTATCAAGGCTCTCAATAAGGCGGGCATCATCTAACTGGCTAAGGCCAGTTCTAAGGTCGGGAAATAAAGCATAGGTAGAATATTGAGTGAAATCTACTTCTTTATCATAATCATATACTGCCCGAGGTGCATTACAGGCAGTTATTAGTATCAATAAAAGGGAATATTTGAATAGTCTCATAACTGATTTTTACTAAAATTACGCAAAATCAGTTCCAGACTTAAGGTCTTTAACAGGATTTAAACAGGCTCTTTATTAATCATTTGCCACAATTTATCCTTTAACTCGGTTAATCCTGTCTGGGCTACCGAAGAAATAAAAATATAGGGTAAGCCAAGGTTTTTATCAAGTTCCTGCTTTAATTCAGCCTTTAATTCTTCATCTAAGAGGTCACTCTTAGAGATCGCGATCAATCTGTCCTTATCCATCAGTTCAGGATTATACCGCTTTAATTCATCCACCAGGATCTCGTATTGCTTTTCAATATCCGGTGCATCTGCAGGGATTAGAAATAATAAAGTTGAATTTCTTTCGATGTGTCTCAGGAATCGATGCCCAAGACCTTTACCTTCCGCAGCACCTTCAATAATCCCGGGAATATCGGCTACAACAAAGGTTTTAAAATCTCTGTATTCAACAATCCCAAGATTAGGTTTTAGCGTGGTAAATTCATAATTGGCAATTTTAGGCTTAGCTGCTGTAATCACAGATAATAATGTAGACTTTCCGGCATTAGGAAAACCTACAAGACCCACATCTGCCAGTACCTTTAATTCAAGAGTAATATCTTCCTGCTGCCCATCAATTCCCGGTTGGGCATATCTCGGAGTCTGGTTAGTAGAACTTCTAAAATTCCAGTTTCCAAGACCACCTTTTCCACCTTCAGCTACAATAAATTCCTGCTCGTCCTCGGTAATTTCTTTCAAAATCTCGTTGGTCTCAGAATCTCGTATCACGGTTCCCAGAGGTACATCAACATATTCATCGGCCCCTTCGGCACCAGAACTTCTTTGTTTACTACCATTCCCACCATGCTCGGCTTTTACGTGGCGTTTAAACTTAAGATGGTGCAGGGTCCAGAGATTTTTGTTTCCCTTTATGATCACATGGCCTCCACGACCACCGTCTCCGCCATCGGGACCACCTTTTGTAATGTATTTTTCACGGTGAAGGTGGGCAGAACCCTTCCCTCCTTTTCCGGAAAAAACATGAATTTTCACATAGTCAACAAAATTCCCTTCAGTCATTTTCTTTATTTCATTAATCCATCGATCACCTTGCTTAATCGCTCCGTGATCTCTTCAATACTTCCAACTCCATTCACACCAAAATACTTATCCTGTTTTTGATAATAATTTTTCAGAATGGCAGTTTCATTATAATAAACCTTAATTCGGTTTCTAATCACACTTTCATCAGCATCATCAGGTCTTCCGGAAGTTTTTCCTCTTTCAAGCAAACGCTCAACAAGAACTTCATCTTCTACTTCCAGCGCGATCATCGCATGAACCTCAGTCCCCTTAGATTTCAAATACTCACTTAAAGCCTCTGCCTGAGCTTCGGTTCTTGGAAAGCCATCAAAAATAAATCCATTGGCTCCCTCATTTTTCTCAACTTCAGCATTCAGCATTTTTATTGTAACCTCATCTGGTACCAGCTGACCTTTATCCATATAAGCCTTAGCAGTCATACCGAGTTCAGTCTGATTTTTGATATTATATCTAAAAACATCCCCAGTCGAGATATGTATTAAATCGTACTTATCTTTAAGAATTGTAGCCTGAGTTCCTTTGCCTGCACCCGGAGGGCCAAACAATACCAAATTTGTCATTTTTAATTTTCTTTGCGTTTATATACCTGTGTGAGATTACGCCCCAGACCGTCATAATCCAGACCAAATCCCACAATAAATTTATTGGGAATTTCCATACCGACATAATTCACCGGAATGGACTTTTTATAGGCTTCAGGCTTATAAAATAGAGTTGCAATCTTATAATTTTCCACTTTAGCCTCTTTTAAAATCTTATCGATTTCTGCAAGGGTGTTTCCGGTATCTACGATATCCTCTAAAAGAATAACATACCTGCCCTTTAAATCCTGATTCAATCCCAGTAAAGTTTTTACATTTCCACTGGTTTCGGTGCCCTCATACGAACCAAGTTTTACAAAACTAATCTCACAATCACCTTTAAATCTTTTAACCACTTCTGAAGCAAACATGAAAGAACCGTTCAAAACCGCCAGAAATACAGGTTTTTTACCTTCATAATCACGGTTCAATTCTTCTGAAATATTCTTTATAGAATTTATAATTTCTTCCTCTGAAATAAAAGGTTCAAATTCAAGATCATGCAGCTTTATCAAAATCGTCAAAATTTAAGTGGCAAAGATAAGGAATCTCATTTAGCTCAACACCCCGATTTCTTACCGAATATGTATGGCAGGAATTTCGAATACGTTATTTTTGCGAAAAGCCTTAGAAATTTATGGTAAACTACTTTTCTTCAGATTTTAAACTCGGGATATTAGGTGGAGGCCAGCTTGGAAAAATGATGCTGTACGAAACCAGGAAATACGATATCCAAACTCTTGTTCTTGACCCCAGTGAAGAGGCGCCGTGTAGAATTTCATGTAATTATTTTGAACAGGGAGACCTGATGGATTATGAGACTGTTCTGAAATTCGGCAGGAGAGCAGATCTTGTTACTTTTGAAATAGAAGGCGTTAATATTGACGCGCTACGGCAACTCGAGTCTGAAGGTATAAGGACCTATCCTTCCGCAGACACCCTGGAGAAAATTCAGAATAAAGCCGTTCAAAAAAGATTTTACCAAAGCAAGGATATACCCACTGCCGAATTTGAAATTTTCAATTCTCTGGAAGAATTAAAATCAGCAATTCAGGCAGAAAAAATAAATATCCCATTTGTATGGAAAAGTGCTACCGGTGGCTATGACGGAAAAGGAGTTTCGGTAATCAAAAACGAAGAAGACCTGGAGCAGCTTTCAGAAGGGGAATGTATCGCTGAAGAGCTTATCCCTTTCAAAAATGAACTCGCGGTAATCGTTGCAAGAAATCCTTCGGGGGAAATGAAAACCTATCCGGTGGTAGAGATGGAATTTCATCCCACTGCAAACCAGGTGGAATATGTAATTTGTCCTGCAAGGATAGAAGATCATGTCGCTAAAAAGGCCCGGGAAATAGCCACGCAAGTTTCGGAAGCATTCCAGCATGTAGGTCTCCTGGCCGTAGAAATGTTTCAAACTAAGGATGACGGGATCCTTGTAAATGAAGTCGCACCGCGGCCTCATAACAGTGGTCATTACAGCATAGAAGCCTCCTATACCAATCAGTTTGAACAACATATACGTGCAATTCTTAATTTACCTCTAGGAAATACAGATAGTAAAGTAGGTGGAATTATGGTAAATTTGGTTGGAGACAAGGATCATGAAGGAGAAGTGGTGTATCAAAATATTGAAGAAATCATGAAATTTGATGGGGTCACGCCTCATATTTACGGGAAGAAGATCACCCGCCCCTTCCGGAAAATGGGACATGTCACGATTGTAAATAAAGATCTGACGGAAGCCCGGCAAGTGGCTGAAAAAGTCAAAAACAGTATTAAAGTGATAAGTAAAAAATAAGCAATCAATGGGAAAAGTAGCGGTTATAATGGGCAGCACAAGCGATATGCCCGTAATGCAGGAAGCCATAGATATTTTGAAAGGTTTTGATATTGAAGTAGAAGTAGACATTGTCTCGGCACACAGAACTCCTGAGAAACTATTTGAGTTCAGTAAAACTGCTCATGAAAAAGGAATCCAGGTTATTATTGCCGGTGCCGGTGGAGCGGCGCATCTTCCCGGAATGGTTGCTTCCTTGTCTCCCCTGCCGGTGATTGGCGTACCCGTAAAATCAAGAAACTCTATTGATGGCTGGGATTCTGTACTTTCAATACTTCAAATGCCCGGTGGTGTTCCGGTGGCAACAGTAGCGCTAGACGGTGCCAAGAATGCCGGAATTCTGGCAGCACAGATTATAGGCTCATCAGATAAATGCTTACTGGATAAAATCTTAGTTTACAAAGAAGGACTTAAGCAAAAAGTTATCGAGGGCGCTAAATCTATTAAAAAATAAGAAAGACCACTTCCGTGGCCTTTCAAGTAGTCAACTTTTAATCTGTAAATTATTATTTATTAACCATTCTAAATATAAAACCAGAACTTTTGCAAACTACTGTTCTTTATACAATTGTGAAATTTTGTTAATTTCTGGATTAGCAAGGCCTAATTTAGTTAAAAAAAACTTTAATTCACGCTTTTGTGTTAAATATTTTTGTTTAAAACGTTAACCGAACATTACCAAATGGATTCTCAGAATATATTATTAAATGAATTTGATTACGCTCCCTTTTCGGAAATAAAAACCGAAGATTATAAACCGGCTATTCTTAAGGCCATGGAGCTTGCGAGGGAAGAAATAGATGAAATTGTAAACTCTGAAGAGCCTCCTGCTTTTGAAAACACGATAGAAGCACTGGAATTCTCAGGTCAAAAATTAGACAGGGTTACCAGTATATTTTTCAATATAAATTCGGCAGAAACCAACGAAGAAATTCAGAAAATCGCACAAGAGGTATCCCCGCTTCTTTCTGAATTTAAAAATGATGTGATCCTCAATAAGGTACTTTTCAAGAAGATCAAAACAGTTTTTCAGGAAATGGATTCATTAAATTTGAATACCGAACAGAAAACCCTCCTGGAGAAAAAATATAAAGCCTTCACCAGAAATGGAGCTAATCTGCCGGAAGAAAAACAGAAAGAACTTAGAGAAATTGACAAGGAACTTTCAAAACTAAAATTAAAGTTTGGGGAAAATGTTCTGGCAGAAACCAATAGATACGAATTACTGGTAACTGACGAATCCAGGTTAGCAGGTTTACCCGAAAGTTTTAAAGATGAAGCCCGCTCTGTGGCGAAATCGAAAGAAAAAGAGGGCTGGATTTTCACTCTGGAGTATCCAAGTTACATCCCATTTATGAAATATGCTGAAGACCGGGAATTAAGAAAAGAGCTTTCTCTGGCCTTTGGTTCTCGAGGTTTTCATAATGACGAGCTGGACAACCAGGAAAACGTCCTTCACATAGCGAAACTTAGATACAAGCGAGCTAAACTTCTTGGATTCGATTCACATGCCAATTTTGTTCTTGAAGAACGTATGGCCGAAACTCCCGAAAAAGTTGATTCATTTTTAAAAGAAATGCTGGAAAAAGCGAAACCGGCCGCTGAAAGAGAATTTAAGGAACTGGAGAATTTCGCAAAGGACCTTGACAATATTGATCATCTGGAAAAATGGGATTCGGCTTATTACGCTGAAAAATTAAAGCAGAAACTTTTTGATCTTGACGATGAAAAGCTAAAACCTTATTTTAAACTTGAGAATGTAATTGATGGGGTTTTCACGGTAGCAAAAAAGTTATACGGACTCAATTTTAAAGAGGTTTTTGACATTGACACCTATCATCCTGATGTAAAAACATATAAGGTCACCGATGAATTTGATGAATATGTAGCTTTATTTTATGCAGATTTTCATCCACGGCCCGGCAAAAGAGATGGAGCATGGATGACTATTTATAAGGAACAATATGTCGAAAAAGAGAAAAATGAACGTCCACACATTTCAATAGTTTGCAATTTCACAAAACCAACGGAAAAAGAGCCTTCCCTGCTTACTTTTAACGAAGTAACCACCCTCTTCCATGAGTTTGGCCACGCGTTGCATGGAATGCTGGCTAATACCACTTACCCAAGTCTTTCCGGAGCCAATGTTTACTGGGATTTTGTAGAATTACCTAGCCAGGTATTAGAAAACTGGTGCTATGAGAAGGAATCCTTACAGCTTTTTGCCAAACATTATAAAACAGGAGAGCCTATTCCCACGGAATATATTGAGAAAATAAAGGAATCGGCTAACTTCCTTGAGGGAATGGCTACTTTGAGACAACTAAGCTTCGGGATGTTGGATTTAAGCTGGCATGCGATTGACCCCACAAAGGTTGAAAATGTAAAACAGCATGAAGCTGAGGCTTTTGAACCAACCAAATTATATCCAGATGTGGAATCTAATTGCATGAGTACCGCCTTTTCCCATATTTTTCAGGGAGGATACTCTGCCGGATATTATTCCTATAAATGGGCTGAAGTTCTGGATGCAGATACTTTTGAATATTTCACAGAGCATGGAATTTTCAGTAAAGATATCGCCGATAAATTCAGGGAAAATATACTTTCGAAAGGAGGAACCGAGCATCCTATGGAATTATATAAGAGATTTAGAGGTAAGGAACCAAAACCGGATGCCTTGCTACGAAGGGCTGGTTTGATTTCTAAATAGCTGAAAACAGTTGGTATATCTATAAATCTTATCTTTTCTATAACTATTGGTAGCCTATCTTTTGCTATTTTTGATTATAACCGATGAAATCTAGACATGCCAGCTCATAGCCTCGACCCGAATAAATGGGTTGATAAATATTCAGACTACCTTTTTAATTATACGATTGTTCGGGTGAACGACCGGGAGGTGGCTAATGATCTGATTTCAGAAACTTTTCTGGCAGCTCTTAAATCGGCTAAATATTTTAAAGGAAAAGCAAGCGAAAGAACCTGGCTAATTTCGATATTAAAAAGAAAAATCATAGATTACTATCGCAAAATCAATTCGCGGAAAGGTAAGGCAGAGGTTAAAATCCATTATTCTGAAGATTATAATGAAGGAGAATGGTTAGAAGAGCAGGTCCCGGATCAATTTGACCGTACTGCCGAAGATGAAATGGAAAATAATGAACTGGGTCTTGCTATTTTAGAGTGTCTCGATTCGATAAACGAGAAACATGCCGCAATTTTCAAAAGAAAAACAATTGATGGAGCCGATACTGAAGCTATTTGTAATGAATTTGGTATCACCCCGTCTAACCTTTGGGTTATAATACACAGAGCCAGAACTGCTTTGGCTGCCTGTCTTGAAAAAAACTGGTTCTAATTATGAGTTTTATTACTAAGCTTTTTATGATTGATTGCCACGAAGCTAACAACTGTTGTGACAAAGCGCAATATAAAGATGCAAAGCCCCTTGAAAAATTCCGTCTGTATTTACATCTGGCCGTTTGCAAAGCCTGTAGAAAATATACTCAGAAAAACAGAAAACTTTCCAGAATGATCAAAAAGTCCAAACTGGAAACATGTCCTGAGGAAAAGAAGAAACAGTGGAAGGAACAGATCACAAAAACGTATGTTCAAGATAATGTTTAAATATCAGGAATATATATAAGTACAAAACGGGAATGGCTTCTACCCAAAATGAAGAATAATACTTGTTTTGATTTGTTGTTGCCATCCAAACCATTGCTCCAGCGATGATAATTATTAGAGACAAAGAAAGAAATCCCGCCGTCCCAAAAGAGCCCTGAAATAATTCAATAAAAAATATAAGACCGAGTAATACTGTCCCTAAAACCTTAGTTTTCCTTACACCTAAGATTTGAGGAATCGTTCCAAGCCTTGGCTCATCGAACTTCAAGTCCCTTATTTCAAAGGGAAGAGTTAGAATTATCACTAGCATTAATCGCTGAAGAAAATCAACTAATAAGTGTATTCCTAAAATATTTTTAGCTTCTACTGAGGGAATAATTACGGTTGTTCCAGCCCACACCAGGCCAATAATAAAAATTTTCATCCCCGACAAGCTTCTCAAATTGCGGTTTTTGCCCATTACCGGCACCGCGTAGAACATTGTTAATAAACCTAAAATTCCGGCTGCAACCATAGTCCTAAGACTCAGTTGAAGGGTAAAATAGAGCAGTGCGAAAAAACACAGCAATGAAAAAACCTGGATAAGCCTGAGATTTTTGGTGAGACTTAAATGATGTAACTGAGCGATACCTGAATACTTCACAAAATTATAACCGGTTATTGCACCAAAAAATATAAAAAGAAGTAAATCCCTGTTTATGGGAAGGTCGTGTTGAAGGATGCTTATAAGTGCAAAAGCGGTAACAGCAAATGCTACATGTATACTGCTGTTGATGTATAAATCGAAAGCATTCTTCAAAGACTTCATTGCACTAAATTAAGCAATCTTTCGCAGGTTAGAATTCTGCGCTAAAATCTTAACATCTGTATACTACGAAACTGTAAAAAATTACATTGAAATTATGTATTTTCGCAGCACGAAAAACACAACTATTATTTTAATGAGAACAGATTCATTTGCGCTACGTCATATAGGTCCTAAAGAGGAAAATCTTCAGGATATGTTAGACGTTATTGGCGTGGACTCTATAGAGCAATTGATTTACGAAACCATTCCAGATGACATACGTCTTTCAGAGCCTTTGGACCTTCCAAAAGCAATGAGCGAAAACCAGTATGCCGAGCATATTAAAAAGCTTTCTGAAAAGAATAAACTTTTCAAAACTTATATTGGTTTAGGCTATCATCAGGCAATACTTCCTGCCGTAATCCAGCGTAATATACTGGAGAATCCGGGATGGTATACCGCCTATACTCCATACCAGGCAGAGATTGCCCAGGGACGTCTGGAAGCACTTCTTAATTTCCAGACAATGGTAAGTGACCTTACCGGAATGGAGATTGCGAATGCCTCTCTACTTGATGAGTCTACCGCTGCAGCCGAAGCTATGGCCCTTCTGCACGCGTTAAGAGACCGAAACCAGAAAAAAAACGAAGTAAACAAATTCTTCGTCTCGCAACAGGTTTTACCACAAACTATTTCCTTAATGGAAACGAGAGCGAACTTTCTGGGAATAGAAATGATAGTTGGTGATCATGAAGATTTTGATTTTTCTGAAGAATATTTTGGAGCATTGGTTCAGTATCCAGGGAAATTCGGACAGATCTTCGATTATTCAGAATTCGTTGCCAGCTGTAAAAATTCTAATATTAAAATTGCCGTTGCCGCAGATATTCTTAGCCTGGTAAAACTTCACGCCCCAGGTGAACTGGGAGTTGATGTGGTGGTTGGTACCACTCAGCGATTTGGAATTCCACTTGGTTATGGCGGTCCTCATGCAGCTTTTTTCGCCACAAAAGAAGAGTACAAACGTAATCTCCCGGGAAGAATCATTGGTTTAACAAAAGATCTGGACGGGAATAACGCATTGAGAATGGCCCTTCAAACAAGGGAACAGCATATTAAACGTGATAAGGCGACCTCGAATATCTGTACCGCTCAGGTATTACTTGCCGTGATGGCCGGCATGTATGCAGTTTATCATGGACCAAAAGGACTGGAATATATTGCCAATATTGTTCACACCTCCACGGTTGCCCTTGAAGACAGTCTTAAAGAGCTTGGATTCCAGCAACTGAATTCCGCTTATTTTGATACTCTTCATATTAAAGTTGAGGCTTCAAAACTGAAAAAAATTGCTGAAAGCAAGGAGATCAATTTCTTTTATCCGGATGCCGAAAGCGCTTGTATTTCTATTAACGAAACTACAACTACCGATGATTTAAATGCCATCATCGACGTGTTTTCAGAACTGGTAGAAAAAGAATCCAAAGAAATTGAGAGCCTGCCTTCCAGAACTGCAATTCCTGAAAACCTTAAAAGGAAAACGGAATTTTTGACTCATGAAGTTTTCAATCTGTATCATTCAGAAACAGAATTGATGCGTTATATCAAAAAACTGGAGCGCAAAGATCTTTCCCTGAATCATTCCATGATCTCTTTAGGATCCTGCACCATGAAATTAAATGCAGCTTCTGAAATGCTTCCATTAAGCAACCCTCAATGGGGCAATCTTCATCCATTTGTTCCGGTGGAACAGGCTGAAGGATATCAGATCGTATTAAAAGAACTGGAATCTCAACTAACTGAAATTACCGGTTTTTCGGCTACCTCATTACAGCCTAACTCTGGTGCCCAGGGAGAATATGCAGGATTAATGGTAATTCGTGCGTATCATGAAGCCAATGGAGACGCGCATAGAAATGTTTGCCTCATTCCATCTTCAGCTCACGGTACCAATCCGGCTTCGGCAGTGATGGCGGGAATGAAAGTAGTGGTTACAAAGGCTACAGAAAATGGAAATATAGATATTGATGACCTTCGGGAAAAAGCCATAAAATACAAGGATAACCTCGCCGCTTTAATGGTAACTTATCCTTCCACTCATGGAGTTTTTGAATCGGCGATACGCGAAATCACCAATATCATTCATGAAAATGGCGGACAGGTTTATATGGATGGAGCCAATATGAATGCACAGGTTGGATTAACAAATCCAGGTAGAATTGGTGCAGATGTTTGTCATTTAAATCTTCATAAAACATTCGCTATTCCTCACGGAGGTGGCGGTCCAGGAGTGGGACCAATTTGTGTTGCCGAGCAACTTAAACCATTTTTACCAGGCAATCCTGTAATCAAAACAGGCGGCGACAAAGCGATTGGAGCTATTTCTTCGGCACCATGGGGCTCTGCTCTGGTATGTCTCATTTCTTATGGTTATATCAAAATGCTGGGAACCGGCGGACTTCAGAAGGCTACCGAATATGCTATTCTAAATGCAAACTATATCAAGGAAAGGCTTAAAGACCATTATAAAACTCTTTATTCCGGAGAAAGAGGACGTGCTGCTCACGAGATGATTGTGGATTGCCGCCCATTTAAAGAAAAAGGGATTGAGGTTACAGATATCGCCAAAAGACTTATAGATTATGGGTTTCACGCACCTACGGTTTCATTTCCGGTTGCAGGAACTATTATGATCGAGCCAACGGAAAGTGAGAGCAAGGCCGAACTTGACCGATTCTGTGATGCCCTTATTTCAATCCGAAAGGAAATAGACGAAGTATCTGCTGAAGATACTAATAACGTATTGAAAAATGCGCCGCATACCATCCATATGCTAACCTCTGACGAATGGAAATTTCCATACACAAGAGAGAAAGCTGCCTATCCTCTCGAGAGACTGCATGATAATAAGTTCTGGCCAAGCGTTAGAAGAGTTGATGAAGCCTATGGCGATAGAAACCTTATGTGCACCTGCCCCCCTACTGAAGATTACGCAGAAGCATAGAAAAGTGATTTACTACAAAGCCTGTCCTGCCGACAGGCTTTGTAGCCTTAATTTTTTTTATACCTTTTAAGTTATTTTTATGACTAATTAATTAAATTGTAAACCTAATCACTTAGAGTAAGTCAGATGAATTTTAAAATCACCGGAACCGGCAGTTATATACCTAATATTGTAACCAGGAATGCTGACTTTGATCAACATGAGTTTTACAATATTGATGGAAGCAATTTTCCACAGGATAATGAAACCACGATTAGGAAATTTAAGGCGATAACAGGAATTGAGGAAAGAAGATACCTGGAAGATAACCTAAACACCTCTGATATTGCTGTAATCGCTAGTCAAAAGGCTATTGAAAATGCCGGTATTGATCCTGAAACGCTTGATTATATCATTGTAGCTCATAATTATGGAGATGTAAAATCTAATTCCATTCAAAGCGATACTGTACCAAGTCTTGCCACCAGGGTGAAGTCTCATTTGAGGATTAAAAATCCAAAATGCGTATGTTACGATGTGCTTTTTGGTTGTCCGGGATGGATAGAAGGAATGATACAGGCCCAGGCCTACCTTAGATGTGGAATGGCTAAAAAATGTCTCGTGATTGGTGCAGAAGCCCTCTCAAGAGTTGTTGATAAACATGACCGTGATTCCATGATATTTTCTGATGGTGCAGGAGCCGCTATTCTTGAAGCTACAGAGGAAGCAGGCGGTATTTTATCTCATGAAACTGCTACCCACTCTTTCCAGGAAGCTGGATATATCTATTTCGGAAAATCAAATCAGGCAGATGCCCCTGAAGATGTACGATACATCAAAATGCACGGTAGAAAAATCTATGAATTTGCTTTAGTGAATGTTCCAAAAGCAATGAAGGAATGTCTTGAAAATAGCGGAAAATCTATAAACGATCTCAAAAAAATATTTATTCACCAGGCTAACGAAAAAATGGATCAGGCCATTATAAACAGGTTTTATAAACTCCACGGAATGACTCCGCCCGATAACGTAATGCCTATGACTATTCATGAATTAGGAAATAGCAGTGTTGCCACCGTTCCTACTTTATTTGATCTTGTCTCAAGAGGGAAAATTAAGGATCAGGAATTACAAAAAGGCGATATCGTAATTTTCGCAAGCGTTGGTGCAGGAATGAATGTCAATGCGATCACCTATGAGATCTAGATAGAATGTACGAAAATACTTTTCCGGATAATCGCTATCAAAAAACTCTTGAATTTTTAAACGAAGCTATACCTCCTCCCGCAAAAATACTGGATCTAGGAGTTAAGAATCCGTTTTCTGAAATTATGCAAAATAATGGATACAAGGTTACCAATACTTCCGGTGAAGACCTAGACGAAGATTTTTCAGCAGTGAAAAAAGATTATGATTTAGTTACTGCTTTTGAGATCTTTGAGCATCTGCTGGCTCCATATAATATTCTTAAAGAGATCAAAGCTGATAAATTAGTGGCCAGTATTCCTCTAAATTTATGGTTTTCCCCTGCCTATCGTAGTAAAACCGATAAATGGGACAGACATTATCACGAATTTGAAGATTGGCAATTCGACTGGCTTTTGGAAAAAAGTGGCTGGGAAATTAAAAAGACACTTAAATGGACCAATCCGGTTAATAAAATTGGGGTACGACCTCTACTCCGAAAGTTTACTCCGAGATATTACGCGGTATATGCTGAAAGATCCTGAAACAGGCATTTATAAAGTTTTATCTTAGCTTCTCATTTAACCAGCATTGAGTTGAAAATCTATATCGTCATACCCGCTCATAATGAAGCCGCTTTTATCGGGCAGACCCTTGAGTCACTGGTGACACAGACCTTACTTCCCGAAAAACTTGTGGTGGTGGATGATAGCTCTACCGATGAAACTTCACAAATAGTTGAAGAATACTGTACTAAATATCCATTTATTGAACTGGTTAAAAATAATACCTCCAACGAACATGCCCCTGGAAGCAAAGTGATTAATGCCTTTTACAAAGGCTATTACAAACTGGATGATGATTACGATATCATTTGCAAGTTTGATGCAGACCTAATATTTCCGGCGAATTACCTGCAAAAAATCACTGCTCAATTTCAAAATGACCCAAAAGCAGGAATGGTTGGTGGATTCTGCAGCGTGTTACACAATAAGAAGTGGGCGACCGAAAATCTCACAGGTAAGGATCACATAAGAGGGGCATTAAAAGCCTATCGAAAACATTGCTTTATTCAAATTGGAGAATTAAAACCGGCGATGGGATGGGATACGGCGGATGAACTTCTGGCGCGTTTCCACGACTGGAAAGTCATTACAGATGAATCATTACTTGTAAAGCATCTTCGCCCCACAGGAATGAATTATTTTGAGCATTCCGGCCGTAAACAGGGAGAAGCATTTTATCGTCTTAGATATGGAATGATGCTAAGCCTTATTGCTTCTGCTAAACTGGCTGTCATGAAAGCAAATCCATTTGCCCTTGTTTATTATATGGCGGGTTATTTTGACGCTAAAAGAAAAAAACGACCTTTCCTCGTATCAAACGAAGAAGGCCGTTTTATCAGAAAATTACGCTGGGCGAATATTCGAAAAAAGATCGCCTGATGTTTATTTTTCTAAAGCTTGAATTAATGGTTTTCCACTATTCGCGCTTGGGAAAGGAATTCCAAGTAAAGCCGAAATTGTTGGCGCAATATCGGGGATAACAGTTGGTTCCAATGAGCTCCCTTTTTTAATTCCGTTTCCATAAAAAATTAAAGGCACATGCGTATCGTAGTTAAACGCGCTGCCATGTGTAGATCCGGTTTCAGGATAAATAATATAACCCGGGTCCAGAACATAAATCACATCTCCACTCCGTTTTTGGTTAAAACCGTTCTGTATTTCTGCTTCCACTCCTTTAGTAAATGAACCGCTGCCAAGTTGTTCACGAGTAAAAACCCTGGCTATGTGATCCTCCTGAAGAAGAAAATGGGCTAAGCTATTCTCTACCTCCACAAGATCTAATTTCGCCTTTCTGATTGCCTCATAATTAAGGAAGATTTGTGTATTGGATATATTTTTTATCAGGCTATCGGTTTTAAACTCCTGACGCGCGAATTTTTCAATTTTCTCGTTAGTCCCAATCTCATTAAAATATCCCGCTGGAATTTTCTTTGAAGCGAGGTACGCAGGCACATGAACCGCGCCGTGATCGGCAGTAAGAAATATGGTATAATTCCCAGCGCCAACTTTTTCATCAAGAAACTTCAGGAAACCTGCAAGAGCTTCATCAAGACGTAGATAAGTATCTTCAATTTCTTTAGAATTCACCCCGAAATTATGGCCTACATAATCTGTGCTTGAGAAACTAAGCGTAAGCACATCTGTAATATTATCTTTCCCCAGGTCCTCTCCTTCTATCGCCGCTTTCGCAAATTCTGCAGTAAGATCGTTTCCAAAAGGGGTTGCTTTGATAAGTTCATACTGACCATTTTGAGCAGCAAGTGCTTTTAGATCATAAGGAAAGCTAGCTTTTTCCTTTCCGTTAAATCCGAATTCGAAATTATTTTCATCGTCACCGCTTTCTAAATAAGTAGAAATATCGCGCAGTGTATTCCATGTCTTCAGATAGCTTTTCGCCTTTCCAGAGTTATTAAAGTCCTGTACCCATTTTGGTAATTCATCCATATAGTAAGAACTGCTAATCCATTTAGCCTCATCGGCCCCATGGAACCAGTAAGCTGCATTTGCGGTATGACCCGCCGGGAGAATAGACCCTCTGTCTTTCAGGGCTACACCAATTGTTTTTCCGCGAAATTGGGTGAAAAGTCGGTTTTCATCACTAAAAGTAGAAGATACCAATCTATGTGGAGACATTTTACCGGCTGCACTTTCAGTCCCCACCGAGTTTACTGAATCGTCACCGGCACAGTATACCGCCTGACCTTCGAATTTATCATACCATCCATTACTAATAATTCCATGATTGGAAGGTGTGGTTCCTGTAAATACTGAAGCATGACCGGGACCTGTGTACGTGGGCACATAATTGAAGTG
>JAGXII010000102.1 GCA_024635735.1 Christiangramia sp.
AAGGATGCTCTTAGATTTCTACAAATCGTAGCATTTAAAAACAGTTCAGTAGAAGATAAACTAGAAAATACACTTGCCGAAAATCTTGTAAAAGATTTTTACACTGCGGCCCATCCATACGGTTTCCTAGCAATCCCTACTTTAAGCGAGGCTGCAAATGTCTATCATACAAATCCTGAAATTTATTATCTGCCAAAACAGGAGGCACTGGGGAAATATAATTCGGTACATGGTGATGATATTTATATGCTGGTTGAAAGGCCTGAAGAAGGATGGAAAGGTTACAAGAGTTTTGGAAATCCAGATAACGACATAGTTAGCACTTCCGGAATGATAGAAAGATTGCGTAGGGATGAAAAATATAAGCTTGAGGAACCTTCTTATGTGCGGGCAAGAATATTTGATATGCTTATAGGAGACTGGGACAGGCATCAGGATCAATGGAGATGGACGGAGATTGAGGATGCCGAAGGAAACCATCTTTTTGAACCCATACCGCGGGACCGGGACCAGGTATTTTCAAATTTTGATGGAGCTTTCTTTGGAACACTTAGAGCCTTAACGGGATTCGCAAATCAATTCGCGGTGTATGGCGATGATATTAAGGATGTGGAGTGGTTTAATATCGCAGCGATGGGCTTGGATCGCTCCTTACTTCAGAATACCGGAAAAGAAACCTGGCTGGATCAGGCAAAGTACATCAAAGAACATGTAACCGATGAAGTTATAGAAAAAGCTTTTACAAATCTTCCGAAGGAAACCAGGGGAGAAACCACACAAGAACTAATTGATAATGTAAAAGGAAGAAGAAATAATATAATAGATATTGCTGAACGCTATTACACCCAGCTTTCCAGGCTTGCAATTGTAACTGCTACCGATAAAGATGACTTTCTGGAAGTTGTTCGGCTGGAAGACGGGAACACCAGGGTTACCATTACCCGAAATAAGAATGGTGAAAGAGCTGAAGTTTTAAGCGAAAAAGTCTATAAACAAGATGATACTAAAGAAATCTGGATTTATGGGCTGAATGATGCTGATAGGGTTTCAGTAACAGGTAATGGGCCTGGTAATATTTTTGTAAGAATCATAGGCGGGCATGATAACGATATTTATTCTATTGAAAATAATAAGAGTCTGAAATTATATGATCATCGTTCTTTGCCTAATATTATTGAGAAAAATGGTGGAGCAAAATTCAGGTTTACCGATGATTATGAAATAAATACCTACGATAAGGATAAAAAAACCTTTGCCTCGGGTGCTATAATGCCTGATCTGGTTTATAATCCTGATTATGGTTTTGCCACGAGTCTGGAATTCGTTAAAACCATCAATAAATTTAAAAGGAACCCATTTACCTCTCAACATTCATTTACCGGGAGGTATCATTCTGCTACAAATGGCTTTAAATTGGATTATGAAGGGGAGTTTGCAACAATTATTGGAAGATATAATTTATTGATAGGCGCACATCTAACAAGTAATAACTGGAGTCAGAACTTTTTTGGTTTCGGAAATCAAACTTCAAATGAAGAAGATGATAAGGGCATGGATTACAATAGAGTTGGCCTGAATCGAATTGGGGTCAAAGCAGGATTAGTAAATCAAACTCCTTTTGGTAGTTTCTTTGGTTACACCGCAACTTTTGAAAGTATTAAAGTAGACGAAACACAGGATAGATATATAGGAGGAAACTATTTCTCTAATAATCCCGATGTTTTTGAAAGAAAATATTTTGCAGGGCTGGACGCCATGTATCGTTATGAAAGTTATGATAATCGAATAAATCCAACTCGCGGAATGTTGTTTGAACTTAATCTGGGAGGTAAGATCAATACTTCAGAAACTTCTCAGCAATATGGTTATTTCAAGCCATATATAGGTTTTTACAATGCCCTTACCCGTAACCGCAAACTGGTTTTGAAAACAAGGCTTGATTCGCATATAAATATGGGTAATGAATATGAATTCTATCAGGCGGCTACGCTTGGTGCAGATAGTGGCCTTCGCGGATATAGATTTGACAGGTATACCGGAAAAAGTTCTTTTGGAACGGGGGCAGATTTACGCTATAGCTTTAATACATTAAAGACGAGTTTTTTACCACTTCAAATTGGGATATACACCGGTTACGATGTCGGCCGTGTATGGGCTGAAGGTGAGAACAGTGATATTTGGCATGATAGCTATGGCGGTGGAATATGGATAAACAGCGCAGATGCCATTCAGGGAAAATTTAGTCTTTTCGCAGGAGGAGAAGGTGCCAGATTTGCATTTGACATTGGTTTAAAATTTTAATATTATTAAATTGATTGTACGTAAAGTATCATAATTTAATAAATCCGTCATTCTGAACTTGTTTCAGAATCTTAAAATACTATAAATCCTCATTATAAAATGAGACCCTGAAATTCAGGGGGACGAGATAACTATTATGACTAAAAACGGATATACCTATTATTAAAACTTATAAAAAGAAAGCCCGGTTCAAAACCGGGCTTTTTTAACTTCTGAATCTTAAATGTTATTCACTATTAGATTTTCTTATCGAAAGGTTATTGGTGAAATCGATAGTTCTGATAGGGAATGGGATATTAACATCATTAGCGTCATAAGCTTTCTTAATTGCAATAATAGCCTTGTTTTGTGCAACCAGAATATCCCTGTTTTTTGTAGCATCTGCCCAAAAGCGAACCACATAATTTATTGAACTGTCTCCGAATTCCTGGTACATAAATTCCACTTCTTCATTCCCTCGTTGCGGGAAATTATTCCTTATAGTTTCCAGAGTTAAATCTCGAACCATCTCAAGATCTGACGCATATGCTACACCACAACTGACAAAAATCCTTGATCTGGGAGTCCGGGAGAAATTTTTAAAAGGCTCTTCGATGATTTTTCCATTCGGAATAATCACGTAATTATTATCAGATTGTTTTACGGTTATACTTCGCAAATTAATTTCAGTAACCGTTCCGGCGAAACCGTTTGTTTCAACCCAGTCCCCAATTTGAAGTTCTGGCAGAAAACTTAAAATAAGACCCGAAAAGGTATTATTTAAAGTACCCTGTAATGCCAGACCGATAGCCAATCCCGCAACCCCGGCACCTGCAAGTACCGAAGTAAGGATAGTGTTCAAATTTAAAATAGAAAGGGCAAAGAAGAAGCCAATTAGAATGATAATTGCCTTAAGTACTTTAACAACCATCATTCTAATGGATGCCTGCTTTATTTGCTTTCTAAAAATCCTGTCGAATAAAAGGCCGGCATATTTAGCAATAAAAATAAAGGCGATAAAAACTATTACCGCCAGTATAAAATTGGGTAACATTGTGATTAAAGAATCCAGCCACCCATTAAGTTTAGTCCAAATACCCTGTATTGATTCCTGAAAGCTGAAGTCTTTCATATAGTTATTTTCCGTTAATTACTTACGGGTTTATAATGTTCTTTGGTTTTCATTTTCCAGGCATCCAACATCCAGCTTGTTTTTTCCAGTTCTCCTATATATGCTCCAATAAGATCAAGCGTACCTTCATCACTGGCTGCTTCTGCGGTCTTCACAATTTTTCTCATTTGTTTTAATAGAAGTCCATGATCATTTAATAGTGTTTCAATCATCTCACTGTCTTCCAGATCAGAGGAAGATTCTTTCAGGTTCGAATTTTTCAGATAATCACTGAAATTACTTACCGGCTGAAATCTTAAAGTTAAAATTCTTTCAGCAATTTCGTCAACCTTTAATTTGGCTTCATCATATAATTCTTCAAATTTTTCATGGAGATCAAAAAAGTTTTTACCCATTATATTCCAGTGAAAATTTCGAAGTTTTTGATAATATATATTATAATCCGCAAGAAGAACATTTAGTTCCTCCACGGTATTTTTAGTTTTTTTAGAATCTAATCCTAAGTAACTCATAGTTTTTATTTATTGATATGTTTATTTTAATATAAAAATATAATGACTCGATGGTTTTTCCAATCGCCTTCCTGATTTTAATAGAAGTTTAACGAGCATTTAATTAATAGAACGCTGTTCCTTTAGGTCTAGTTTTTTCATTAACGCTTTAGAAATTTGGCCACCGGAAATGCCATAACCATCAATGAGAATACCCTTTCTTCCGTTAGTAGTGGTAATAGCGTATAATATTGCATTATCATCAGGATTGCTCATTCCTTCAAAACGGAGAACCTTATCCACTTCAAATTCCTCAACTCCAAATTTTTCCTTTTTGGATTTCAGTTCAATTTCTTCATCCATAAAATTGAAATCATGCTCATATCCTTCTTCGATTTTCAATTTATTTATGGCTTGTGATAGTGTACCGTAATCTTTCATATATATATATTTTAATTCTAACTTAAATTACATGGAAAGCCGCATTTGACCAAACTCCCGGGTGTGTTTAGGATAAGTTTAACTCCCGTTTTGAATACCTGAAAAGTCTTATTCCTCACCCTTATTTTTCGATTTAAATAATCCTACAGGAATTATTAAAAGGAGGAAAAAATACCAGCCAGTAATAATTCCAATAATAGTTATAAGGGCAGCTATTATATAGAACCAATACGATTTTGGAATTTTCATAGGGCTATAAGGATTAGAATAATAAGGATGCAATAAAAAACCCAGTAATATTTGGGGTTAAGAGGATCTTTACCCACCAGTGCTTTGGTTATCCTGAAATAAAAATGACGATTTTTAGCTATATGGTTATAGGCATGATCGCTAATATAGCTGAACCATGAAGCTGAATTATAAAGTTCATGCCAGGCCTTTTTACCGCCATGGCAGAGGATTCTAAAAGCTGAATCGGGACCGCTGTAAACAGAACCATCGGTTTCTATTAAGCGGCTGGCTTTTTTAAACTCTTTAAGAGGAATATCCGGAAATTCTTTAGCCGCTTGCTGGTATGTTTTAAATATCACCTCTGGTGATTTCTGCTGCCATCTGGTTTTCCAGAATTTACAAAACCCACATTCTCCATCCCAGATTAGGGTGTGTTGGGGAGGAGGATTTTTGGTATATTGTATCTTTTTAAACACAAGCAATTAAATTAGGCTTAATATAAAGGACTTAAAAAATATGAATTCATCAAATTCTAAATTAGCTTTTTCTTTGTGGCAATTCAGTAATTTTTTAATCTTTATAGATTAATTACGTAGTAAGTATATGAAAAGTAAGATCACTTTAAAAGAACTGGCAAAATTGCTGAATGTTTCTGTATCTACAGTTTCCAAAGCATTAAATGATAGTCCTGAAATTAGTCCGAAAACTGCTGAAAGAGTAAAAGAGTTAGCTGCTCTTCATAAATATAAACCTAATCCTGTAGCTGTAAACCTTAAAAAAAGTAAAACAGGAACGATTGGCGTTGTAATACCTAATATCTCCAATAGTTTTTTTGCCAGGGTTCTTTCAGGCATGGAGGCAGAAGCCCAGAAACATGATCTGCAGGTGATTACATATATATCTAATGAATCCCTGGCCCGTGAGCAACAAATATGCGATCTTCTCACATCTGGTTTTGTTGATGGAGTTTTAATAGCAGTTTCTGAAGAGACTCAGAAGAAGCAAGCCTATGATCATCTTTTTTCCCTTGTAGATTATGATATTCCGGTTGTTCTTTACGATAGAATTAATGTGAGTCTGCCAGCAGATAAAGTGGGAGTAGATGATGAAACAAGTTTTTTTGAAGCTACAAATTTCTTCAAATCCAAAGGGCTTGATAGAATTGGACTGGCAACCGCGATTCATCATTTAGGAGTAGGTAAGCTTAGAATTAGAGGATATGAGAAGGCGATGAAAAAGGATGAAGAATTGAGGCTGGCAACCAGCACCAATCCCAGATCATTAATATCAAAAATAAGAAAACTACTTACTGAAGAAAAAATTGAAGCCCTATTGTGTACCGATTTTGAAAGTGCCATTATGGCTTCCAGAATTGCCTATGAGGAAGGTATTAAGATACCTGAAGAATTAAAGATTATTGGCTATATGAGTAAAGAAGTTGCAGAATTTCTTACCCCTTCTTTAAGTTATATAGAGCAGCATCCTAAAGAAGTTGGTTCTAAAGCCGTTCAGTTATTGAATAATCGGCTGGAGGGAAAAAATGAACCGGGTAAATTTGATGAAAATATAATTGCAACAAGCCTTGTACATTTGGAGTCGACAAAGTTTAAAATGAAATAAATGCCATCGAAATCAATTTTAATTACCGGAGGAGCGGGTTTTATAGGTTCTCATTTAGTTAGGCTATTCATAAAAAGCTATCCTGATTATCATATTTATAATCTGGATGCCCTTACTTATGCGGGCAATCTTGAAAACCTGAGAGATGTTGAGAAGGCTCCGAATTATACTTTTATCAAAGCTGATATTACTAATCAACATCACTTAGAAGAACTTTTTCAGAAATTTAAGTTTGAAAATATAATCCATCTTGCCGCTGAATCTCATGTAGACAGATCCATTACTGATCCTTTAGCCTTTGTGAAGACAAATATTGTAGGTACCTTAAATCTGCTTAACTCTTTTCGTGATTTATGGCGTTCAGACTTTGAAGGACATTTGTTTTATCATATTAGTACAGACGAAGTCTATGGAAGTTTAGGAGAGGAGGGGCTTTTTACAGAAACCACGCCTTATTCTCCAAATTCTCCTTATTCGGCTTCAAAAGCAAGCTCAGATCATTTTGTAAGAGCTTATGGTGAAACTTATGATTTGCCTTATATTATTTCCAATTGTTCCAACAATTATGGGCCATTTCAATTTCCAGAAAAACTTATTCCATTGATGATCAATAATATAATAGAAGAGAAAAAACTGCCCGTATATGGTGATGGTAAGTATACCAGGGATTGGTTATATGTTGAAGATCACGTTAAGGCGATTGACATGATTTTCCACAATGCGAAACCTGGCGAAACTTATAATATTGGAGGATTGAATGAATGGAAAAATCTGGAGGTTATCAGGTTGCTTTGCCAGATTCTGGATCGCAAATTGAATAGGGAGGCAGGAACTTCTGAAAAGCTTATAAATTTTATAAAAGACAGGCCGGGGCATGATCGAAGGTATGCAATAGACTCAGCTAAATTGAAATTAGAAATTGGATGGAGTCCAGCTCATGATTTTAAAGAAGGCCTGGAAATTACGGTTCAATGGTACCTGGATAATCAGAAATGGCTCAAACATATAATTTCAGGAGACTATAGAAAATATTATAAAAGTCAATATTCAGAATAATTATGAAAGGAATTGTACTGGCAGGAGGGACGGGTAGCAGGCTTTATCCTATTACCAAAGGAATCTCAAAACAATTATTATCGGTCTATGATAAGCCAATGATTTACTATCCTATATCCATTCTAATGTTGGCCGGGATAAAAGAGATCTTAATTATTTCAACTCCCGAAGATTTGCCGAATTTTAAAAAGTTACTTGGCGATGGCTCGCAGTTGGGATTAAACTTTCAATTTCTGGAACAGGAGAGCCCTAAAGGTCTGGCAGAGGCTTTTATAATTGGAGAGCATTTTATTGGTAACGATAATGTGTGTTTGGTTTTAGGAGATAATATTTTTTATGGCCAGGGTTTTGGAAATTTACTTCTAAAATCGGTTGAAAACTGCAATAATTTAAATCAGGCTACAGTTTTTGGATATTATGTTAATCAACCCGAAAGGTACGGAGTGGTAGATTTTGATGAAAATGGTAAAGCCTTAAGCATTGAGGAAAAGCCGAAGATCCCAAAAAGTAATTTTGCCGTAACAGGCTTATATTTTTATCCCAACGAGGTAATCGAAATTGCAAAAAACATTAAGCCCAGTTCTCGCGGCGAATTGGAGATTACGGCTATAAACCAGACATTTTTAGAGAAGGAAAACTTGAATGTTGAAGTAATGGGGAGGGGTTATGCATGGTTGGATACCGGAACTCATGATTCTTTACTTGAGGCTTCAAATTTTATTCAAACCATCGAAAAGCGCCAGGGTTTAAAGATCGCTTGTCTGGAAGAAATCGCTTTCCGTAAAGGATTTATAAAAAAGGAACAATTAAAGAAATTAGCTGAAAATTTATCGGCTAGTGAATATGGGCAATATCTTTTAAAAATTGTTTAAAAAAAATAGAATAAAATAGGAACAATAGTTTGGCAATTCTTTAAGATCGTGGTTAACATTTCTTAATAGAGATATTTTATATTTGCCAACTGCAAAATGTTAAAAAATATAACCTTGATTACTGAATCTCAGAAAGGAATAATTTCGTCCTCCAAAATTCTTGTAACAGGTGGTGCTGGATTTATTGGCTCCAATCTTTGTGAAAGCTTATTAGATTTAGGAGCTACCGTAAAGTGCCTCGATAATTTCGCTACAGGACATAAAAAGAATCTTTCCGCTTTTTCGAATAATCCGAAATTTCAGCTTCTTGAAGGTGATATAAGGGATTTGGATACTTGCAAAAAAGCATGTGAAGGGATGGACTATGTTTTCCATGAAGCTGCTCTTGGTTCAGTACCCAGATCTTTAAAAGATCCAATTACCACTAATGAAGTAAATATTTCTGGATTTTTGAATATGCTGGTAGCTGCAAGAGATGCAGGAATAAAACGTTTTATATATGCCGCGAGTTCATCTACTTATGGAGATTCAGAAAATCTTCCGAAAGTAGAGGATGTAATAGGTAAACCTTTATCACCTTATGCAATTACAAAATATGTAAATGAATTATATGCAGATATATTTCATGATGCCTACGGTATGGATACCATAGGTCTTCGTTACTTTAATGTTTTTGGAAGAAAACAGGATCCTAATGGTGCTTATGCTGCTGTTATTCCAAAGTTTGTAATGCAATTTATGAAACATGAGAGTCCTGTAATCAATGGGGATGGCACCTATTCCCGGGATTTCACATACATAGATAATGTTTTACAAATGAATCTTCTGGCTCTTACTACAGATAATCAGGATGCTCTTAATGAGGTGTATAATACGGCTGTCGGGGATCGAACCAATCTGGTTGAACTGACTCAGCTTTTAAAGAAACATCTTTCGGAATTTGATCAGGAAATAAAAGAAGTTGAAGTCAAACACGGGCCGAATTGTCCAGGCGATATTCCACATTCTTTAGCTTCTGTTGAAAAAGCCGAAAGACTGCTTGGATATAAGCCTTCTCATAAAATAGATGCGGGTTTAAAGGAGGCTGTTGGCTGGTACTGGGAGAATTTGAAATAGGAAGATTTGGGGAAGATGGGACTGGGAGGAGACTTGGGGACTTGGGGAAAAGGAGACTTGGTGAAAAAGGGAGACTTGGGGAAAAGGAGACTTGGGGAAAAGGAGACTTGGTGAAAAAGGGACTTGGTGAAAAAGGGACTTGGGGAAAAGGAGACTTGGGGAAAAAGGGACTTGGAGAAAAGGAGACTTGGTGAAAAGGGAACTTGGTGACTTGGTGAAGAGGGGAATGTGAGAAATGCAGACTTGGAGAATTAGAAAATATTGATAGTGGAAAAAATACGGACTCATAAGGATTTAAGGGTTTACCAGGCTTCTTTTGAAGCGGGGATGGAAGTTTTTAGGATTTCGAGAACATTTCCACGGGAAGAAGTATATTCCTTGACTGATCAAATCCGACGATCC
>JAGXII010000103.1 GCA_024635735.1 Christiangramia sp.
ATTAATTATTTATAATTTTTCGCTGTAAGCTCGGCAAGTTTCACAATTACCTGGGTAGCTTTAATCATACTTTCTACCGGTACATATTCATATTTTCCGTGGAAATTATGGCCACCTGCAAAAATATTAGGGCAGGGAAGTCCCATGAAGCTGAGTTGAGCGCCATCGGTTCCTCCTCTAATAGGCTTAATGATTGGCTTAATATTAAGTTCTTTCATAGCTTCCTCGGCGAGGTCTACTATGTGCTTAACCGGCTCCACTTTCTCTTTCATATTGAAATACTGATCTTTTATTTCAATACTTATACACTCTCTTTCATATTGTGAGCAAATTTCAGAAACCAGCTCTCGCATCATTTTTTTTCGTGCCTCGAAATGCGTTTTGTCATGATCCCGAATAATATATTCCAACACAGTCTCTTCTACGTCTCCCTTTATATTGCTAAGATGGAAAAAACCCTGTCTACCTTCGGTATGTTCCGGAGTTTCCATTCTTGGAAGCGAGTTAATGAAATCCTGAGCGATATAAATGCTGTTGATCATCTTGTCTTTGGCATAACCCGGATGAACACTTTTTCCTTCAACTTTTACAATTGCCTGTGCAGCATTGAAGTTTTCATATTCGAGTTCTCCAATTTGACTACCATCCATCGTATAGGCCCATTCAGCTCCAAATTTCTTCAGGTCGAATTTATGTGCGCCACGGCCAATTTCCTCATCAGGAGTAAAGCAAATCCTTATTTTTCCATGCGGAATATCAGGATTATCTACCAGGTATTCCATGGCGGTCATGATCTCTGTAATTCCCGCTTTATCGTCGGCTCCAAGAAGTGTGGTTCCATCGGTGGTGATTAAAGTCTGACCCTTATATTGTTCAAGATCTTCAAAATATTCAGGAGACAGAATGATATCTTTTTCTTTATTCAAGATGATATCTTTGCCATTATAATCTTCAATAATCTGGGGATTCACATTTGTTCCCGAGAAATCGGGCGTGGTGTCAAAATGAGAAACAAAGCCAATCACCGGAACATGGTGTGGCACATTGGCCGGTAAGGTTGCCATCACGTAGGCATTCTCATCAATACTAACCTCTTCAAGGCCTATTTGTTTTAGCTCTTCAACCAGTTTATTTGCGAGATCCCATTGTTTTGGAGTGCTGGGAGTTGTTTCGCTTGAGGGGTCACTTTGATTGTCAATTTTTACATAACTGAAAAATCTTTCAATTATATGCTGTTTATTGGTCATGTTGGTTAGGTTTATATTCAAAAATACATATATAGGTGACTGCTTCAAAACCTTTTAAGTTTTCATCTTATAATTTTATAAGTTTTTTAAAGATTAGGCGTAATTCTGCCTTCAATGAGGCAGGATTTTAGACAATTTCATTTAGGAATTACCTTTTTCATTCTATTTTTGCACAAACCAGCCAGCATATGTATAAGTCATTTATAAGGCCTTTACTCTTCAAATTTGATCCGGAGGAAGTGCATTATTTCACATTCGATTTAATCAAAAAAATCAGTAAAATTCCGGGAGTTATATCCCTTCTAAAATCCAAATATCAGTTAGAAGATCCAAGGCTGGAAAGAGAAGTTTTTGGACTGAAATTTAAAAATCCTGTAGGTCTTGCCGCGGGTTTCGATAAGGATGCCAAACTTTTTCAGGAATTATCCTCTCTGGGTTTTGGGTTTATTGAAGTGGGCACGGTAACTCCTAAACCACAAGCAGGCAACGAGAAGAAAAGACTTTTCAGGCTCAAGGAAGATGCTGCCATTATTAACCGTATGGGCTTTAATAATGAAGGAGTGGAAGCAATGGTTGAGCGCCTTGGAAAAAATAAAAATGTTCTTATAGGCGGCAATATTGGGAAGAATAAAGTTACCCCTAATGAAAAAGCGGTAGACGATTATGTCTATAGTTTTGAAGCCCTATTTGATTATGTGAATTATTTTGCGGTGAATGTAAGTTCCCCGAATACTCCCAATTTAAGGGAGCTTCAGGATAAAGAACCGCTAAAGAATCTCTTGAATACTTTACAGGAGAGGAATAACCAGAAGCCAAATCCCAAACCAATACTCCTTAAAATTGCTCCCGATCTTACAGATGCCCAGTTGCTTGATATTATAGAGATCGTTCAGGAAACCAAAATTGCAGGGGTTATTGCGACAAATACAACTATTTCCCGGGAAGGTCTTATTTCGGAAAACAAAGAAGAAATGGGAGGTTTAAGCGGGAAACCTTTGACTAAAAGATCTACGGAAGTTATTAGATTTCTCCATGAAAAGAGCGGAGGCTCTTTTCCAATAATAGGCGTTGGTGGAATTCATTCTGCTGAAGATGCCTTGGAAAAACTTGAAGCCGGCGCGAGTCTCGTACAGTTGTACACAGGATTTATCTACGAAGGGCCAGGCCTGATAAAAGAGATCAACCAACGAATTTTAGAAACGAGCTCTTAAATTTCTAAAGCCGGGGGTGTTTCTGAAATAGACGCAGGACTGCTTCTGATTTAGAGAATCAATACAAAAATTCGTTATTACAAACTTTTGATTTTCGTATTTGTAATAAAAGCATATTCTTTTTCAATTTTCTTTAAAATACTATCTTTGGGCGTATGCGGGAAATTAAACTGATTGAATGTCCACGGGATGCTATGCAGGGTATCCGGGATTTTATTCCTACTGAAGAGAAAGTCGGGTATATACAGTCGCTTTTGCGCTGTTGCTTTGATACTATTGACTTTGGTAGCTTTGTCTCTCCAAAAGCAATTCCGCAAATGCGGGATACGGCTGAGGTTTTGAATAAACTTGATCTTTCAAAAACATCCAGTAAACTTTTGGCTATTGTAGCCAATACCCGCGGAGCCCAGGACGCTTCAAAATTTAAAGAAATAGATTATTTAGGCTATCCGTTTTCTATATCAGAAAATTTCCAGATGAGAGATACCCATAAAACCATCGCCGAATCGGTACAGGTTTTACAGGAGATACTAAATATAGCAGATGCTTCGGGAAAAGAAGTGGTCGCTTATTTGAGTATGGGTTTTGGAAATCCTTACGGAGATCCATGGAATGTGGAAATTGTAGGGGAGTGGACAGAAAAACTTTCAGAAATGGGAGTGAAGATCCTATCACTTTCAGATACCGTAGGAACTTCCACTCCGGATATAATTGAATATCTGTTTTCTAATCTTATTCCAAAATATCCAAATATTGAGTTTGGGGCTCATTTACATACTACACCGTCCAAATGGCATGAAAAAATAGATGCAGCTTATAAAGCTGGTTGCTCAAGATTTGATGGCGCAATCCAGGGATTTGGTGGCTGTCCTATGGCGAAAGATGAGCTAACAGGAAATATGCCTTCTGAGCGAATGTTTTCTTATTTTAATGCCGCAAAAGCCGAAACGCATATCAAAATGACCAGTTTCGAGTCGGCTTATAACCAGGCATCCAGGATATTCAAGGCCTACCATTAGTATTGCTTATCGTTTCTTATCTTTTAATTAATAAATCTTATTTAAAATTATTCTAAATAATCTTGCGCTAACCTAACCGGGTTTATATATTTGCCACCGAAACTTAACTACTATTTTTATCAAGTCTAAATAAGCTATAATGACTAAATTTTATTTATTTTTAGTATTCGGTATTACGAGTACTATTACATTTGCTCAAACTACTCAGGACTCAATTACATTTGACCCTCAAAAACAACAAAATGCTGCACAGCGTATTTTATCTGGAAATTTTTCACAAGCAGTTACTTTAGGTGCTTACGGTGAGATTAATTACAATCAGCCCGAAGGTGATAACGGTGAACTGGATGTTCAAAGGCTGGTAATGCTTTTAGGATACAGGTTTAGTGATAAGGTTCAGTTTGTTTCTGAGATTGAATTTGAACACGTGGAAGAAGTATTTGTGGAACAGGCTTTTGTGAACTATAATGTTGCCAACAACGTAAACCTTCGTGCAGGTTTAATGCTTGTACCTATGGGTATCGTTAATGAATATCATGAGCCAACAACCTTTAACGGAGTTGAAAGACCGGCGGTAGATAATGCTATAATCCCAACTACCTGGAGAGAAATTGGTATTGGGGTAACTGGAAGGATTAATAGTGCTTCTTTAGGTTATCAGGCATATATATTCAATGGATTTAAATCTACAGATGCCGATGGTACTGGAAGAATAGGAGGTAGCAGTGGGCTACGCGGTGGTCGTCAAAAAGGTATCAAGTCCACTATCAATAAACCTAACCTTTCTACAAAACTTGATTACTATGGGTTTCCTGGCTTAAGGGTAGGACTAGCCGGTTATTTTGGGAGAACTCAGGCTGATGATGAGATCGATCATCTTGAAGGTGCTGATGTGGGTATGTCTATGGTTGGATTTGACGCCAGATATGCTTACAAGAGATTTACCGCCAGAGGTCAGTTTATATATGCAGGGCTTAGCGACACTGAGGCTTATAACGAGTTGACCGGACAAAATCTTGGAAGTGAGTTGCAGGGATGGTATGCTGAAGCAGCCTATAATCTATTGCCTTTATCTAATGAGCAAAAACTTTTTGCTTTCACAAGATATGAGCAGTATGATACACATGCTGAAACTGAAGGCAGCCTTGTGCAAAATAATGCCTATAACAGAAATGATATTACTATGGGGTTAAGCTATCATATTGCGCCTGGTGTAGTATTTAAAGGTGATTATCAAATTAGGGATAATGATGCTGCCAATGCCGATATTCCTAATAGATTGAATTTTGGAATTGGTGTATGGTTCTAAAAAATGATAAATAATTTATCTAAATGTCAGGATGGTTACCATACCATCCTGCCTTTGGTATTTTAATTGTAGAATTAAATTAAAAATCTTGATGATGTTGAAAAACTTTGTAATTCTGGTAGCCTCTTTTATTGCACTTACAGTTTCTTTGGGACATAGTCCCGGTAAGAAAGTGAAGAAAGAAGTAGAGGATGTTTTTGAATTGGAAAACCCTTCATATGCTTCGATCAATATCCCACAGGGGGTTAAAACGCCATCGAAGATTACTTCTGAAAACTTTTTTAAGATCAGCTCTAATAATGAACTGGTAGGTTATGTTTATCAGGATAAAGCGCCAAGTAAAACTGCACAATTCGATTATCTCGTTATATTTGACAAAAATCTGACAATTGTTAAAACCAAGGTTTTAGTATATCGTGAAGAGTATGGCGGTGAAATTGGGAGCAAAAGATGGTTAAGGCAGTTTACCGGAAAATCCAGCAGTGATGATATGTATGATGTTGCGGCAATTTCGGGAGCCACTATCTCTGTAAGGTCAATGAAGAACGCAGTGTCTGATATACTTGAAACGGTGGGTATTCTAAGGTCACATAATCTTATTTAATGAATTATAACGGGCTCTTACTTCGTTTACCAAATGAAATAAAATCCTTTATCGCAGTTTTCGTGCTTGTTCTAAGTGTTGGGTATTTTACGGGCCTTCTATTTGTCGGGCAAACAGAAACCACCACTCCGGAAGGTATTGAAGAAAATTACCTGGGAAATGAAAATGTTAAAGATGCTGATGTAATGAAATTCAAGAAGGGTGACCGGGAAATGCTTACCATTATTCACACTCACATCCTTTCAATGTCTTTTATATTCTTTTTATTAGGCGGAATTCTCCTTCTTACAAGATTGCCTAAAAAATTAAAATTCTTTCTAATAATAGAACCTTTCTTTTCAATTCTGCTCACTTTTGGTGGAATTTATTTTATGTGGAAGGGAATTTTATGGATGAAATATATAGTAATACTGTCGGGAATTCTCATGACCAGTGTATTCCTTGCTTCCGTTCTAATAATTTTTTACCAGCTTTTTTTCAAGAAAGAAACTTTGGGTTCTTAAAATCAGGTTTCTGATATATAAAACGTACATTTGCACGCAATTAAATCCTTAATTGCAATGACCGCACACGAATCAAAAATACTGGGAGACGGACTTACTTACGATGACGTATTATTAGTTCCTGCTTACTCTGAAGTATTGCCCAGAGAAGTTAGCATTCAGTCTAAAT
>JAGXII010000104.1 GCA_024635735.1 Christiangramia sp.
AATCCGGATAGTCCTTCCATTTCCCTTCTTCTTTTCTCTTTTACCAATCTTCTGAATAAGGTTCAAATTCTACCGTTTTTTTACCATTTAACCAGTAGGTTACCTTGTCCCTGGTAAACCGAATGCGGGAAGAATTCCATTCACCCATATCTTTTAGATCCTCGTCTTTATAATCTGGTTGATACATACCATAATCACCTCCAATAGATTGCCAGGTCTCCAGTTTTTCAGGAAAATTCTTTTGATCTATTATTTGATATTCAGGCGCTACAAAGTATGGAGCATCATATTTTTCGTCTTCAACCACATGATAAAAAATGCCACTGTTTCCTTGCGGAGAAAGTTTCCATTCCAGATATAATTCAAATTCTCCAAATTTTTCCTTTTCATATATAATATCTCCTCCTATATCTCCTCCCTCACCAAGAGACTTAAGTGTTCCGTTCTCTACCACCCAGCCATCCGGCAAGCCGCTTCCATTTTCCTCATTATATCCGCGCCATCCTTCAGCTTTTTCTCCATCAAAAAGAACCTGCCAATCATTTTCCTTTTTACTGGCATCCTCATTGGACTTAGCATCCATAGAAGGGTTTTCTAAAGCTTTTTCACTTTCATCATTGTTTTTACAGGCCCCAAAAGTGAGTATTGCCATGAGCCCTATTAATAATTTTTTCATTCCTTTAAATATATAATTAAACAATTTTCATCTCTTCCGGATTCCACCCTACAAATTTGTTTTGCCTGTAGCTTTCATTACACAATAAAGCCGGGGCCGCCGCTCTAAAAGCAAAAACAGGGTCTTCCACAACTTTAGTATCGTTTCTTATCGCATTGAAAAAATTCGCAAAATGATCGTAATGCGCTCCTTTATAACCATCCTGCGCCGTATAAACCGTCTCTAAAGGAGGAAGCATTTTTTTCCTGTCCTGTCTTCCTGAAAGCTCTTTTCCCTTTTCAGCAAAAAATGGATCATCACTTTCGAAGGTCGCATTTCTTTTTAAGGTAACTCTGTCCCACTCCACATCCATAGAACCTTTATTCCCAACTATTTTCAAATAGGTGCTACCACTGGTACCATCTACAAAATTGCAACGCAGGGAGAGATTAAATGGTTTAGTCTTTTCGGTTTCGGGATAATCAAACATTCCTAACAGAACATCGGGAACTTCTCTTCCATCTTTCCAGTAACGAAGTCCTCCCATTGCCGAAATTTTTGTTGGGCCTATAGAATTGGTAATAAAATGAAGACTCGAAAATAAATGGACAAACAGGTCTCCGGACATCCCGGTACCATAGTCTAAATAATTTCTCCATCTAAAAAAACGTACCGGATCAAAAGGACGTTTTGTAGTTGGTTCAATAAAACGTTTCCAATCCACAGTTTGAGGTGAAGCATCGGCCGGAATAGCGTATTGCCAGGCTCCCTCAGGAGAGTTTCTAGCCCAGAAACCTTCAGCGTAATTTATATCTCCTATAGCGCCCTGGGCGAGAAGTTCTTTGGCTTTTTCATTTCCTAATGACGAAAGACCCTGACTTCCTACCATGAAAATTTTACCGGACTTTTTCCAGGCATCAATTACTTCTTTCCCCTGATCCACCGAATGAACCATAGGTTTTTCACAATAGACATGTTTGCCCGCATTTAAAGCATCCACACTAATTTGTTTATGCCAGTGATCTGGAGTCCCAATAATCACGGCATCAATATCCTTTCTTTTAAGGATATCTTCATATTTTTTGGTAAGAAAAAGATGTTCACCCCATCTTTCTTTAGCATCGTCTAAACGACCATCATACAAATCGCAGACCGCTAAAAGTTCGATATTTGGATGCTGAAGTGCTGTTTTTGTATCGGCTACTCCCATTCCCCCGGCTCCTATCAACGCGATTTTGATAGTGCTGTCGCCGAATATTTCGTAGTTTCGGTTTAGAGGTTTAGATAAGTTAACTTCACTGGCAAGAACCGAAGGCATTACTGCGCTGGCCACACCCGCCAATCCAAGATTTTTTAAAAATAAGCGTCTCTTTTTCTCCATTTTTGACAAGTTAATCTTGACTAATGTACAAACTTTTATTTAATTTTTAGATTAAAAAGATTACTTCTATAAAATTATTTAAAAAGAAATGCCGGTTAGACAAATGAAATTTAATCTATCCTATTTTACAATAAAACCGACGATTATTCTAAATTGAAAATTCCTGAATAATTGGACTGATACTCATTTAGCATATTATGCGCAGCATCAACTTCGGAAACCGGATACTTACATGTTTTATTCTGGCATACATAAATAAGGGTAGATTCCGGAACCAACTTTCCTTCTAAAAGTGGAAGACTTTCAGATTCTCCTCCCATAAATAAAGCTGTGGGATAGTATTTCTTTTGAAGCAGGATATTTTTTTCAAAGGCATTTTCACCAACGATAGCTACTTCGTAAACACCAAAAGCCTTATAGCCAAAAAGCCTGCTCCAGTTTGCGTAATTTGAAGGATATTCTTGAAGTTGTTTTAAAACTCTTTGCAGCATTTCTTCACTTCGGGTGGAATAATCTTTATTGGCAGTAAGTTCCCCTAAAACAAATAGATTTATTGCCATTACCGAATTAGAAGAAGGCAGTACATTATCATCTATTTCGAACTGCCTGGTAATAAGTTCATTTATATTTTTTGGAGCGTAAAAAAACATTCCCGATTCATTATCTCCAAAATGAGTAATAGCATATTTGGTAATATTTTCTGCATTTTTCAACCATTTGTCTTTAAAATTAATCTGATAAAGATGTATGAATGCATTGCTCAAATTACTGTAATCATCAAGAAAACCGGGTACTTTTTCCTTGCCTTCCATATAACTTCTCATCACGCTATAATCAGGTGCCGTCATTTTTTCATTTAAAAAATCGGCAGTCTTTTCCGCTCTTTCCAGATATTGATCATCTCCCAAAGCGGTAAAAGCATCCAGATAGGCTTTAATCATAAGGGCATTCCAGGAAGTAATCACCTTCCTGTCCACTGTGGGCTTTGCTCTCATTTCTCTGGCCTTCTTAAGTTTATTCCTCGCGTCGGTAAGTGTTCTTTTTACTTCGGAATAATTAAGCCCCTGTTCTTTTGCATATTCTTTTTCCGAATAGTTACGATATAGAATGTTCTTTCCATTTTCCCAATTTCCATACGATTCTATATTATAGAAATCCTGAAATAACTTCGCTTCTTCTGAATTGAGGACTTTCTTTATCTCTTTCGCACTCCATACATAATATTTCCCTTCTTCTCCATTACTATCAGCATTAATAGAGGAGTAATAACCCCCATTTCCATTCGATAATTCATGCTCCACAAATTCAATGCTCTCTCTCACAAGCCTGGCATATTCCTGATTATCGGTAAGCTTATATGCCTGAGAATACACACTAATTAACTGGGCGTTATCATAGAGCATTTTTTCAAAGTGTGGAACTAACCAGTTTGGATCGGTAGTATATCTGGCAAAACCTCCTCCCAATTGATCATAAATAGCTCCTTTTCCCATGCCGGTTAAGGTGGTATTTACGACTTCAAGAATCTCTTCATCTCCCGTTAAATAATAATACTGAAGCAGGGCCTCCCAGGATAAGGGAAGCGGGAATTTTTGATCTCCTTTATATCCTCCTTTATAAGTGTCAAACTTTTTCTTCCAGGGCTCTATTAAGGCCAGATAATTTGCCTTATTCGTTAATTCAGACTTTTCACTTTTGAAACCATCCAGGGAATTACCCTTGCGTATTCCTTTGGTAAGAGCATCGGCAGTTCTAACCAATTCTTCTTTATCCTGTTTATAGGTTTCAGCCACTTGTTTCAGCAATTTCTTCCATTGCTCATTAGGAAAGTAGGTTCCGGCATAAAAAGGTCTTCCATCAGGCAGAGCTATCACATTCAAAGGCCAGCCTCCACTTCCATTTATAAGTTGAGCCGCATCCATATATACCTTATCTATATCTGGTCTTTCTTCGCGATCTACCTTGATCGAAATAAAATCTTTGTTCATAATAGCTGCCACCGCAGTATCCATAAAACTTTCCTCCTCCATCACATGACACCAGTGACAGGCTGCATATCCCACACTAATAATAACCGGCTTATTCTCCCTTTTAGCCTTTTCAAGGGCTTCAGGACCCCATTGATACCAATCTACGGGATTATCTGAATGTTCTTGCAAATAAGGACTGCTGGCTTCGGAAAGTCGGTTTTCGATTTTTTTTGAAGATGCTGATTTCTCTTTAGAATCACATGCAATTAAAAGAAGGAAGAAGAGAAAAGTATAAGGCCATTTTAATGACATAGAAAATTGTAATCTTATTTTGAGTTACAATATACAGCTTAAAATATTTTTAAGATGAATAAGATTCCATCCAAAAACGGATCAAGCCTAATTGTTGTGTTTAAGCAAAAATTGTAGTTAATCTGTACAGGAAGAATTCTATATTTTTCACACCTCTAAACTGCGCCCTAAATGCTTTTATCTTTTCATTAAAGGATTCTGCGGATGCGTTTGTACTTCTGTTGATAAAGTAGTTGAGTATGGACCTGTAGTTTAAAGTTATGGTATTTGCAATGGTATTGAATGCCTTAAATCCTGTTTCTTCTACATCTTTATACCAGTGGGCAAGTTTCGTATAAGCCACTTCTACTGAATTTGCTTTGTTGAATATATCTCTTAGTCTTTGTGTAAGGTTAAAGGCCAACTTTATATCCGGATAGTGCTCGAATAGTATTTTGCTGCGCTGGTATTGGTTTTCTGTCCAATTCGAAGGTGCTTTATAGAGCAGGTAACGGCTACGTGCTAATAATTGTTTTCTGGTATCCCCATTGGCAAAGGTTTCCGGACTAAAGCTTTTTTGCTTTAACCTGGCCTGTTTGATTTGTTCATTTTCCATATCTATAGCATCCCAGCGGTGCTTGATCCTAATATCCTGCAAGGCTTCTAAGGTGAGTTTCTGCACATGAAAGCGATCTGTAACCTGTATAGCCTTTGGGAAGCATTTCCTGGCAATGGTTTTCATGGAGTTGGCCATATCTAAAGTGATTTCTTTGACTCGTCCACGCTTTGAAGCTTGTATTTTGAGCAGTTGCGCTATGATGGGCTCTACTTTAGTTCCTGAGAAAATGGCTACAATACGGCCCTTTTTTCCTTTTGCTTTCTTATTGGTGATGATGGTATAAAGTTCCCCTTTGGAGAG
>JAGXII010000105.1 GCA_024635735.1 Christiangramia sp.
ACTATCAGTTATGAAAACATTTCATGTACATGTAAGAGTAAAAAATTTAGAAGAAAGCATTAATTTTTACAATGCGTTATTTTCTTCGCAACCTACAATCAAAAAGGCAGATTATGCTAAGTGGATGTTGGAAGATCCAAAGGTGAATTTCGCGATTTCCAACGGTCACTACGAAAATGGTATAGAGCATTTGGGAATACAAACCGACAGCAGGGAAGAGCTTCAGGAGGTATACAAAAACCTAGAGAATGCTAAAGGAGAAATTTTTGAAGAAGGAGAATGTACCTGTTGTTATTCTAAAAGTCAGAAATCCTGGATCACCGATCCGCAGGGAGTAGACTGGGAGGCCTTTTATACTCATGGAACGGCTACCATATATGGCGAAGGAATAAATGCTAAAATCGCTCCCGAAGCTATGGAGTCATGGAAAAATAGTGAATCTCAAAAAGCTGAAAAGGTTGAGGCATGTGACGGGAGTTGTGCAACGAAATAGAATAAGAATCAAAAAACAGCCACTTTAAGTGGCTGTTTTTTTATGGAATTTATTTATAACGAAGCCAGTTTTCATCGGCATTGGGGATAAAGAAACTAAGGAACTTTTTCACTTTTCCTTTTGGCTGCATTTTACAGCATTTGCAATTATCAGTATTCTTTGAATTTTCCATAATAGTGAGTTTTTTAATTAAAAATTAATTTCACTATCAGGACTCTGCAGACTTTAAAAAGACGCAGAATTATTACATTTTTTTGAATGATCCTGCAATGGGGCACAGGTTCCTTTTACATTAAAGGCTGTAAGGTTGCCACTTTTATCTACTTCTATATGTACACATTCAGTAATCTGATCTTTCAGGAGAACCCGGGCTCTTTGTATCCTGCTTTTAGTGGCGGTAAGGCTGAGACCTAATATTTCAGCGACTTCCTGTTGTTTTCTGCCTTCGAGATCAGACAAAATTAAAGGCCTTGCATATTTTTCAGGCAGGAGCCTGATTAATGGTTCTATAAATTCCACGGCATTTTTATAGAGAAGGCTATCTTCTTCTTTCTCGGGTTCAAATTTAATTTGCGTGGTTTTTTTCTCTTTTTTGAAATGATCCATACAGGTATTATAGGCTATTTGGAATAGCCAGGAACGTATATTTTTTATTTCCCTTCCAGAGCAACAGGAGGAATAAACCTTCATAAGTACCTCATGAGCCAAATGGTTCGCCGTATCCTCCTCTTTTACAATTTTAAAGATATAATTGCGTAAGGCATCCTTATACTCTAGCCATACAGAAGAAATCTGATTATACGATTCTAATTTTTTCATCTCCCCTTTAATAAATATGATGATTTTAAACGAACTATGTATTTCAACTAATAAATATGCTATTTATCGATATAAATTGTATTTTTAGATCAACGCACTTTTAAAATTGAATGAAAAGGCCTTCGAGTTAAAACTAAATTTCAACTACTAACTATCAAATTTTATGAAAAAAATTCAACTTTACACACTTTTTCTAATGCTTTTCTTTGCCGCAGGATGTGAACAGGATCCATTAGAAACTACTGTCGATCAGGGAAAAGAATCTTTTATGAATCAGGAAGATCAATCTTTCCTTAAATTAAAACAGGTCTTGCCTGGTCTGGAACGCTTCGATTCACAATCAGAATTCGATAAATATATAAGTTCCGTTGGCAAACTGGAAAATATCAAGACGGCATCAAGGTCTGTCATTTCAGGAAATTCTGAATTATTTTCGAGTAGTGAAGAATTTGCCGCATTTTGTGGAGAACTGCAAATCGAGGATTTTTCTGATCCGGAAAATATAGATCCTACATTTGAATTTAGTTCTGAAAGTGGATTTACCTTCTTTTTCCCTATAAGTATTTTTAATTCTCAAGCCGGAACTGCAATATTGCCGCAAAATGCTTTGGATAAGCTTTACCTGGATATTACTTCTGATAATATAAACATGCTGGGTCTCGATATCTATGATTTCGATTTTGCAACCGGAGGAACCCTTCAAATTGATATTTATGGCGAAAATGGATTAATTCAGTCAGAATCCAGATCAACTCCGGTGCCTTTTCAAAGAAATTTCTGGGCGATAAGCACAAAAGAGCCAATTAAGCGTATTGAAATGTACTCAACTAATGTAGATGTGCATTTAGCCCTTGATAAAATTAGTTACGGAACCTGTTCTGTAGATGCAGATGGTGATGGCTGTCTGGATGAAGAGGATCCTTTTTTGAATTCAAATATGGAGGAATTCATCAATATTGATGGATGTGACACCGGAATTGAAAATAAAATTACCGAGGATTGCGGGGTTATGATGGCCGATGTGATAGACGAGGCTATGGCTACCGCCAAAAATCATGGTGAATTTGTAAGCGAGATTACACATTATGCCAATATCTGGGTGGAAGAGGGCTTAATAGATACAACTGAAAAAAGTGCAATTATCAGTTGCGCTTCAAAGGCTAAACCATAAATAAAATTAATATTTAAGAAAAAGCCTTTTGATTATTAATTAGCGGTTTTTGTTTTTTCATAGGCTCCATAGGTCTTTAAAAGATAGGCAAAAAGGAAGGTGCTTATCAGGGAAAAACTTCCATAAAGGATAGCGATCAGGCTAATATCCTGGTTTTCCAGAAGCTGATTTCCAATATAAAGTGCAAGTACACTATTTTGCAATCCCATTTCTATCGAAATGGTATAAGCCAATTCATGTTTAAGCTTTAGATTCTTGGAGGTGAAAAATCCGGCTAACATGGTGGTGATATTCAGTAATATTAAGGGAATAAAAATAGGTAAGTATTTCAGGTAGTCTATATTCTTGCTGGATTTGTCAAAAAACACCACGCTTATGACTGCAATAAGTAGAATAACCGGTAAAATATAATTAAGTGGTTTATGAATTTTATCCTGATGTTTATCATTCATGAATCCTCCAATAATAATTCCGGCCAAAACAGGTATCACTACAGTTAACAAAACCTGCTTCATAGTCTCCCAGAATCCAAGTTGAAAACTATGTGATTCCTGTCCGAAAATATTATAACTAAATGCTACTATTAATGGAATAGTAAACAAAATCAGGAAACTGTTGAATGCGGTAAGGGATACGGAGAGGGCCACTCTTCCTTTTAGCATTTTGGTGACCAGGTTGGAAGCGGTTCCGCCCGGGCATGCGGCAAGTAGCATCACGCCAATTTTATATACCGGATCCATTGGCCAGAAATAAACAATTGCGAGTGCTATTGCCGGGAGTAATAATAATTAACACAAAAGGCCCGTAATAATTGCCTTCGGCCTAAAGAAAACTCTTCTGAAATCTTTAAATTTTAATTCAAGTCCAATCCCGAACATAATGCAGCCAATGGCAGCGGTCATGATCAAATCTGTTAGATTTTGCAATGAAAACGTTTTAATGAATAACTAATAAATTATGACTGGTTCTATTTTCCGGATTTCACAACCCCAACCATACTATCTGCAGTTCCATAATATAAATACCAGGTGTTGTTGTAATAGACAAGTCCCTCCACAAAGGTGGTTCCGTCTTTATACTGGCCAGATTTTTCAAAATCCAGTTCGGGTTTAATGAATGGTTGGTCTGATCTGTCCAGGATTTTCCATGGCTTATTCGCGTCATAAAGCGCCTGCCCTCCGGTATAAATTCTGTTTCCCAGCTCTTTGACGCCAATATTCTGTGAATTCCCGGCATTATAAAGTACAACGATTCCATCTTCAGTGAGTAGTGGGGGCGGGCCGGCTTCTACCAGCCATGAATCGAAATATCCCGGTCTAGGGTTCAGGACAGGAGCCAGTTTCCCTTCATAATCTTCCAGGGGCTGCCAGTGAATAAGATCATCAGAACTTGCAAGGTAGATATGGGGTACACCAAAATACATCCAGTATTTACCATTAATTTTTGCAGCTACCAGTTTGCCATTATCCAGTCTGGTAACTATGGCTCCCGACTTGCTTTCCATATCAAGGTATTTTCCATCCTTATAAGCTTTAAAAGCCGGACCATATTTTTCCCAGTTTTTAAGATCACTTGAAGTGGCAACCGCAAGCCGGGGGATTTTCCGGTTCCACTGGGTATAGGTTAGAATGTATTTCCCCTCGGGAGTTTCTACGATTCTTGGGTCTTCCACACCGCCAGGCCATTCGTTTTCCTTTTGGCTATCGTTACCGGGAAATAAAACAGGTTCTTTCTCTCTTGTATAATGAAGGCCGTCATTAGAAACTGCCATTCCAATTCTTGAGGTATGCCCTCCAATTTCTTTATCTCCCAGATTCTGCTCTGCCCGGTAAAGCACATGAATTTTGCCGTCGCTTACAATGGCAGCAGGATTAAAAGTTGCCATCGATTCCCAGTGAACAATGCTATCACTTACCGGGTCTTTAAATATTGATTCAAGGTTTTTCTCAAGGATTGGTTTTTCGCCGGTAAATCTTTCAAAAGGACCAAGCATCCAGTTTTTATTAGTTTCCTGACTAAAACAGCTTGCAAAGTAAAGACAAAGCAGACCAATAAATAGTGTTCTTTTCATATCCGGAAAATTGAAGTCCCAAGGTAGAATTTTTTTCTCTGGAAGGTTTAATTAATTGAAGGAGTAAGGTCAAGTGAATATTTAACAACTATAATCCTATTGGAAACCATACCTTTGAAGCCCCGAAAATTTAACCTTATTATGTTGACAAAAACACCCGAAAATCTGGAAGTTGAATACAATCGTATTAAAAAGTTAAGTGAATTTGATCTTGACTATTCCCAATTACACAATGAATTCAAAAATTTTGTTGCTCTTTCTGCCAGTATCACCGGCACCGAGGTTGCACTGGTAAATATTATAGATAATTACACACAGTGGACGGTTAGTGCACACGCATCAAAATTAATACAGATGCCTAAAGAGAATTCTGTTTGTAATCATACGATTCGTTCAGGAAAGCCTATGGAAATTCTGAGGCTGGACAGAGACGAACGATTTATTGCTCAGCCTTATGTGAAGGGGGATAAAGGTTTTACCTATTATTTTGGCACTCCTCTTAGCCTTAGCTCCGGGGAAAGTATTGGAGCTCTTTGCGTTTTAGATAGAAAGGAGAAAAAGTTAAGCGATACTGTCAAAAATCAGCTGAGTCTAATAGCTACTGAAATAGTAGATAAACTTGAAACTATCAGAACACGGCAGGAACAGGAATATTTACTGGAAAAAGTTATCAAAATAAAAAATCAGTTGGCGCATGATATTCGCGGACCTATTCTTGGTATTACCGGTCTGGCGCAAACTACCAGGGAAGAGGAGCTTTCTAAGGAAGAGTTACAGTCATATTTTCAAATGATTCAGAAATCTGGCGATGGACTTATCGAGCTTACCAATGATATTTTAAATAAGTTAGATTCTTCTGAAACTCAGGAGAAATTTGAAATAAGCCTGAAGGAGCTTCGGGGTCGTTTTATCGATCTTTACCGTCTTACGGCACAATCAAAAAATATAGATTTTCAGGTTGATATTTTATCTTCTAATGAAGACCAAAGAATTCCGAAGAGGAAACTTCTCTCTATTGCCGGAAACCTAATCTCGAATGCCATAAAATTCACTCAGTCTGGCGGGAATGTTTCTGTGACATTAAATCTCTCAGAAAACCTACGTTCACTGGAAATCACGGTGATCGATAATGGGGGGGGGAATTCCAAAGAGTGCACTCTTAAATATTACAGATGGCCATACGAGTATAGAGCAGGGAACTATGGGTGAAAAAGGTTTTGGTCTTGGCCTGAAACTCGTAAATGAAATAGTAAAGGATCTAAATGGCAGAATGCATATAACCTCCTCAAAAAATAAAGGAACAAGTGTACAGGTAAAAATCCCGGTAAATTAAAAAAACCGGATATCTCCGGTTTTTAATAATGAAAGTTCTCTAAATTGATTGTCCGTAAAGTATCCTAATTTAATAAAGCGCGTCATTCTGAACTTGTTTCAGAATCTTAAAATACTATAAATCCTCATTATAAATTAAGACCCTGAAATAAATTCAGGGTGACGAGATAACTATTATGACTAAAAACGGATATACATTTCTTTAATCACTATTGTGAATTATCGTAATAGAATCTTTCGTGGATTATATGATCGCCGGCCCATTGCTGAACAGCCACCTGTTCCATTTGAGCCCTGTTGCCGTCTTTAAATGTTACATCCATCATAGATTCTACAAAAGTGGTTTCGTCCTTCTCATCAGAGCCCAGGTTGCGAATTTCAAGATTGTGAAACTCCTTTATGTTATCCAGAAAATCTTCTTCATACTCACGACATTCCTTTTTTCCTTTTCGTGTACCACGGGGTTCGGTCATAATTACATCTTCATGATAATACTTATCAAAGGCATCTAACAATTTACCTTCCTGTAATTTTTCATAGATGTCCTGTGCTTTTTCTTTGTAACTCATAATTCTTCAATTTTTTTATTCTCTTTAAAATCGGAAAAAATTAGGGAAGACTATTGGCGATTAACGAAATAATAACTCCTGTTTTAGGATGTTTTAAGAAGCTGAAGGCTTTAGGAGTCTATTCTCTTAAGATTCGATACTTTTGCAGAGATTCAAAATTAGTTAGGGTTAAATTCCTTAATTTTAAAGCCGTTTCAAAAATTAGAATTTTAGTAAAAAGCTTAAACAGCAACATGATAAAAAGCCTGCTTAACAAAGGGATTTTCCTTTTAATATTACTTACCGGATTTTTCTCAAATGCTCAAATCCAGAAGCCCGTAGAGTGGGAGACTGAAGTAAAGAAACTTTCAGAAACTGAATATCAGCTCGTTTTCAATGCATTTATTGAAGAAAACTGGCATTTATACTCCCAGAATTTGCCCGAAGGAGGTGCCTTGCCAACGGTATTTATTTTTGAAAATTCCGGAGATCAATATGAACTTGTAGGGGAAACTAAAGAGAGTGAACCTATTACCGAATATGATGAGGTATTTGAAATGGATCTCTCTTTTTTCGCATTTACGGCCACTTTCACTCAAAATATAAAAGTAACCGACCCAACTATTGGAAGTATCAATGCAAAGGTGGAATACCAGGCATGTGACGATAAAGCCTGTATTTTCGACTCTAAGAAGCTTAGATTTATAATCAATCAGGAAAACGTAGCTCCGGAGGGAAATACCACTGCGGCTACAAAAGATCAGGACAGTATAAAAGCTGCTGACAAAAATGTTGAAAATATAGATCCAGAACCTAAAGAAAGTTTCTGGGGAATATTCCTGGTCGCTTTTTTATCTGGATTCGCCGCACTTTTAACTCCCTGTGTTTTTCCAATGATTCCAATGACGGTGAGCTTTTTCACCAAACAAAGTAAATCACGTGCAGCGGGAATAAGAAATGCAATTTTCTATGGAGTGTCTATCGTGGTTATTTATGTGCTTTTAGGAACCCTGGTGACGGTAATATTCGGCGCTGATGCGCTTAATGCATTATCAACAAATGTATGGTTCAATCTGGTATTTTTTATACTGCTGGTCATATTCGCCTTTTCTTTTATGGGCGCATTTGAAATTGTACTGCCCAGTAGCTGGGGCACAAAAATCGATTCTAAGGCCGATAAAGGAGGCCTCGTCGGGATATTTTTTATGGCTCTTGCCCTGGCAATAGTTTCTTTTTCATGTACCGGCCCAATTGTAGGAACTCTTTTGGTTCAGGCGGCTTCAAAAGGAGGAATGGCTCCGGTAATTGGAATGCTCGGATTTTCTTTAGCAATTGCCCTGCCCTTTGCTCTTTTCGCTGCTTTTCCGGGCTGGCTGAATACCTTGCCAAGATCTGGCGGCTGGTTGAATACGGTAAAAGTAACACTCGGATTTCTGGAACTGGCGCTTGCCTTTAAATTTCTATCCAATGCAGATCTGGTGCTGCAATTACATATTTTAGAAAGAGAAGTCTTTTTAGCGATCTGGATCACGATATTTGGTTTGCTGGCGTTTTATTTATTCGGAAAAATTCGATTGCCACATGATTCTCCGGAGAATCATATTTCGGTTGGAAGGCTTATAACAGGACTTATTGTAATGAGTTTTACAATTTACCTTATTCCCGGTTTATGGGGTGCACCGCTGAAAATTATAAGCGGATTCCCGCCGCCTCTTCAATACAGTGAATCTCCTTACGGAGTAGGGAATTCTCAGGGGGGATTTTCAGAAAATCAGGAGCTTCCTGAACATGCCGAGTATGGACCGCATGATATTGTTTCCTTTCATGACTATGAAGATGGCCTTGCCTATGCAAAGGAAAAAGATTTGCCCGTGTTAATTGATTTCACAGGCCACGCCTGTGTGAACTGCAGAAAAATGGAAGAACGGGTATGGAGTGAACCTCAGGTGCTGGAAATACTTAAAAATGATATTGTTCTGGTTTCTTTATATGTAGATGATAAAAGAAAATTGCCGGAAGAAGATCAGTATGTTTCAGAAACCACGGGAAAAGAAATTGAAACAATAGGAAACAAATGGAGTGATTTTCAAATTTCCAGGTATGAGGCGAATGCCCAGCCGTATTATATTTTGGTAGATCATAATGAGGAAGAACTATTACCACCTTCGGCCTATGAACCCAGTGCAGAAGAATTTTATGAATGGTTGAAAGAGGGAATCGAAAAATTTAAAAATCAGAATTCGGACGTAATAAATAAAAAATCTGAAAGTATTTTTAATTAAGTTCAGTTCTTTTTTCGGTAGATACCTTTAAAAGCATTGCTTATTACTTTCCCTTCAGTATCGTAAATTTCCCAAAGCTGGGTAATACTTCCGTCGGGATTTTCGGTCCAGGTGATCTGGTTGTAATATTTGCCCTTTTTGCCTTCTGTTATTTCACTTTTAAGAACCATCTTGCCGGGCCTGGCAGTTCCTTTTAATTTTAAAATATTTCCTGAATTACTTATCCATAACTGGTTCCAGGTAGAATCGGCAGGATCATAATAATTAAAGCTTTTTCCTGTGCTTCCTTTTTGTCCTTTCCAGTTTTCGGAAATTATGCAGTTATCTTCCAGCTTTTCGACCAGATTTTCACCAATCTTATCACCATTGGTATCAAAAACTTCCCATTCTCCTACCCAGAAATTGAATTGCTTGTGCTGGGGTGTACAGCAGGCGCAGTCTTGATTTTGGGAAAAGCTGAGGATAGGCAACAGGGAGATAATCAGAAAAATGGCCTGTTTTTTCATGAAATTATTATTTTGGTTCTAAACCAATATAATAATTTCAGGTCCCAGGCTATTACAAATGATTTGAAAACACAGTATTATGCAGTAAAATTAAACTACAATCTTATGCTCTTTAGTAGTAATCCTGTTCTTCTTTTTCTCTTTTTTGTGTTCCTGAAGTAGCTGGTATGCAAGAAAACCTCCGGCAATTAGAGCTCCGGCTCCAATACCTAATCTACCACCTTTGACGGCTGCTTTTTTTCCGGCTTTAATTACAAAGCCTCTAACAATAAATTTTCCTGCGGTTTTTATTAAATGACCAATGTCCATATTATTTACTTTTTGATTGTTAATTATTAAGATTTGCCTGTGGGTTTCACCAAAAGCTCATTTACATTTACCGAGTCTGGTTGCGAAACTGCATAATATACCGCGTCGGCAATATGCTCCGGCTTTAATTTAGGTTCGTTGTCACCATAATCTTTTTCTTCAAGTAACTCAGCATCTGTAATATTATTTCTAAGGTGGTGGCTACAGTACCGGGTTCAACTGCTGTCACTCTAATGTTGAAATCTGGAGACAGTTCCATTCGCATCCCGTGCGATAGTTCAATGATTGCAGCTTTAGATGCGCCATAAACAGAACCTCCTTTATATATTTCCTTTCCGTCTACTGATGCATGTTGACTATATTTCCGCTCTTTTGTTCCTTCATGGCAGGCAATACTGCATAGATACAGCGAAGAGTTCCTTTGAGGTTTACTTCAATGGTAGAAAGCCATTCATCGAGATGACGATTCTTTAAATAGGTTAAGGGCATGATCCCGGCCGAGTTAACTAGAATATCTATGCTGTCATATTTCTCACGAATATTATTGAAAGCCTTGGTGACACTCTCAGTTTCACTCACATCCATTTTTACTGCCATACTATTGGAGCCAATTTCTTTCTGTATTTCTTTTAGTTTGTCGGTACTTCTGCTTGCCAGAACCACATTACAATTTTCGGCTGATAATTTTTTTGCTATCGCTTTTCCAATGCCACTGCTGGCATCTGTTACTACTGCTGTTTTTCCATTAAGTTTCATAGCCCTTGGTTTCTTATTAGGATCTGATAAAATCATCAGAATTCAGTTAATATAATTTGAAATAACACATCTTTAACTGATGGGAATTCCAGGGAGGGGAAGATGGTAATGAAAGGTTAAAATTCAGGAGATTGTTTTTCAGGAAGGCACTATTTCTTTATTTAGTTTCGTTGTTTAGATTCCCGGTCAGGAATTATTAATTTGGTTTTCACTTCCCGAAAAAATAAAATGCATGAAGAAAAGATTTTCAGATACGTTCAAGATTTTTAGTTCGATAGGCCTGCTTTTATTTCTTTCGTCCTGCAGTCCAATTGACGATTCGGGCAATGAGGCAAAGATTTCGGAGAAAGCTTTTTTATATGCTTCTACAAATAGCGGGATTGTAAAACGATATAATATCAATTCCGGGGACCAGATTACGTTTAATACGGCTTCAGAAGATGCAGGAGTTGTGGTTTATGAGGGTGGAGATCTGCTCACGCTACTTTCCAGGTCTTCGTCACAACTTCAGTTGTATTCAGGCGCAAGTGCTGTGGATAGAGGGTCCACTATTGATTTACACCTTGAATACTCCGGGACACAGGATTTTCAAAATTCTGTGGATATGGCAATGAGTGCTAATTATTATGTAGTTTCAGATAATACAGATGTAGACGGCGATAGTTCTACGGCCAATGGGGTGTTATATGTTTACCGAAAAGGCTCTACCGGATTTGTTTTGCGGAATTTTATGATTACTAACTTTAATCTTGGAGGTCTTGAATTTGTGGGCAATGATCTTTATGCAGCTGTAAAGAATACTAATAAGGTGGCTCTTTTTAAAAATTTCCTGGAATCGAATACCAGCCGCGGAATTACTGCAGATAAGATAATTTCCTTTGAAGGTATGATAAATATCCAGGGACTGGATTATGAAAATGGCACAATGCTGCTTTCAGATATCGGGGATAAAAACCTTGATAGTGACGGGGCGTTGAATATCATTAATGATTTCGATTCAAAATATAACGTTACCAGTAACCTTGGAATACTTTCGATAGATGAACAGTTAAGGATAGCGGGTAATAAGACCAAATTAGGAAACCCGGTGAATATAGATTACGATACTGATTATAATGTAATTTTTGTGACCGAGGCACTCAATGGCGGGGGTAAGATCCTTGCTTTTAATAATGCCAGAAATGCTTCCGGGAATATTTCTCCTGATCTATCCTATAATCTTGCCGGGGTATCTTCGGTTTATTTTTATACCGAATAATACTTTTACTCTTAAAATTTAATGCTTTTAAAACAGTTTTATAATTTTTAAAGCCTTGTAAACACAGGTGGTTTCAGGGTTTTTAAAGATTGTTTTAAACTAACCTTAACGGGGAGACGAAAAATTTGATATACTTTTGCACTTACAAACCTACAAATTTATGGCTAAGAATTTAGTGATTGTTGAGTCTCCTGCGAAGGCAAAAACCATTGAAAAGTTCCTGGGAACAGACTACAAGGTAGCGTCCAGCTTCGGGCATATTGCAGATTTGCCTACAAAAGAAATTGGTGTTGATACCGAAGGAGATTTCAAACCTAAATATATTGTATCTAAAGATAAAAGGGATGTTGTAAGGAAACTTAAGAGTCTTGCAAAAGATGCCGACATGGTCTGGCTCGCGAGTGATGAAGACCGTGAGGGAGAAGCGATCGCATGGCATCTGGCAGAGGAACTTAAGCTCAAAAGCGACAAAACAAAACGTATAGTATTTCACGAGATCACGAAACCGGCTATTTTAAAGGCAATCGAAAACCCCCGGGGGATTGATTATAACCTTGTGAATGCTCAGCAGGCAAGACGTGTTCTTGACAGGCTTGTAGGATATGAACTTTCTCCGGTACTCTGGAGAAAAGTCAAGGGAGGTTTATCGGCGGGACGTGTTCAGTCTGTTGCCGTTAGACTAATTGTAGAAAGAGAACGTGAGATCCAGGATTTTGAACCACAGGCTTCTTACAGGATCGATGCCGAATTTACCACAGAAGACGGAAAATCCTTTAAAGCGAAGATTCCAAAGAATTTTGATACCCGGGAAGAAGCAGAGAAATTCCTGAAAGATAGTATTGGTGCTAATTTTAAAGTAGCTGAGCTTACTACAAAACCGGCAAAAAAGAATCCAGCTCCTCCATTTACAACATCAACACTTCAGCAGGAAGCTGCCAGAAAATTATATTTCTCAGTAGGGAAGACCATGACACTCGCTCAGCGTTTGTATGAAGCGGGACATATTACCTATATGAGGACAGATAGTGTGAATCTTTCTGATGAAGCAAGAAAAGGTGCTAAAAATGAAATTCTGAAGGCTTACGGGGATAAATATTCTAAAACACGCCAGTTTAAAGGTAAATCCAAGGGAGCACAGGAAGCCCACGAGGCCATTCGCCCTACCGGATTTCAAAAACACAGTATTTCGGCTGAACGTGATCAGCAAAGATTATATGAACTAATCTGGAAAAGGGCCATTGCATCTCAAATGAGCGATGCTCAGCTGGAAAGAACCAATGTGAAGATAGATATCCTTCCTTCTTCTGAAAGCAAAAAAGAACTTCCGCAGTTTACCGCAAACGGAGAGGTGTTGAAATTTGACGGATTCCTGAAAGTTTACCTGGAAGGAAGTGATGAGGAAGATGAAGAACAAAGCGGAATGTTGCCTGCACTAAAAGAACAGCAGTCATTAAATAATAATTATATCACCGCCACAGAAAGATTTACCAGACCGCCTTATCGTTATACAGAAGCGTCACTGGTGAAGAAACTGGCAGAGCTTGGAATTGGAAGACCTTCTACCTACGCTCCAACTATCTCTACTATTCAAACCAGGAATTATATCGAAAAAGGATCGGTTGATGGTACTGAAAGAGATTACACCCAGTTCATGCTTCAGGCCGGTGCTAATCAGGTGAAAGAGAAAACTTTAACCGAAACCGTTGGTAGTGATAAAGGTAAATTGGTCCCTACGGCAACAGGAATGGTAGTTAATGATTTTCTTGTGAACCATTTCTCTAATATTCTCGATTATAACTTTACCGCTAAAGTTGAAGAAAGCTTTGATAATATCGCTGAAGGGAACGAGGAATGGACTACCATGATGAAAAATTTTTATAAAGATTTTCATCCACATGTTCAGGACGTTGCTAAAAATGCCGAAAGGGAAGTTGGTGAAAGGATTCTTGGAGAAGACCCTGATAGCGGGAAGCCGGTGAGTGTGCGCCTTGGGAAATTTGGTCCTATGGTACAGATTGGAAGTGTAGAAGATGATGAAAAACCGAAATTTGCCAGTCTGAGTCCAGATCAAAATATGGAAACGCTTACTTATGATGAGGCCATGGCCTTGTTTGACCTTCCTAAGAAACTTGGAGAATATAAAGGAGAGGCGGTAGAAGTAAATAACGGTCGTTATGGGCCATATGTGCGTTTTGGAAAGAAATTCGTTTCCCTTGAAAAAGGAGAAGATCCTTTAAATGTAGATTTTGAAAGGGCTATGGAGCTGGTTAGGGAAAAAGAAAAGGCCGATGCTCCCATTTATGAGTACAAAGATATGCCGGTACAGAAGGGGGTGGGGAGATTTGGTCCCTATCTCAAATGGAACAATATGTTCATTAACGTAAATAAAAAGTACGATTTTGATAATCTGTCTGAAGAAGATATCGAAGAACTCATAGAAGATAAGCTTAAAAAGGAACGTGAAAAGGTTATCCAGAACTGGGAAGATGAAGGGATACGCTTAGAAAAGGCACGATGGGGAAGATTTAATGTAATAAAAGGAAAAACTAAAGTTGAACTTCCAAAAACAACCAAGGCCGAAGAACTTACGCTTGAGGAAGTAAAAGATATTTTGGAGAAAAGTGGTAAGACCAAAAAGAAGAAAACTACCTCCCGCAAAAAGACTACGAGGAAAAAAACTACGAAAAAGAAATAAAATATGGAGTTCGACTTTCTTAGTCCGGTAAATGCCGATCTACTGGATGAGATCAAGCGTTTGAATCAGCAATCCATAGGAGCCAATATAAAATTACATACCGAAAGATCGGGGATTCCCGATATGGAAGATGTGAATGTGGCTATATTTGGTGTAAAGGAGAACCGGAGAGCTGTCGTTAAAACGGAAGCTCCGGAATTCGATGAATTACGTAGGGAATTTTACCGCTTGTATCCGGGAAACTGGAAACTAAAACTGGCAGATCTGGGAGATATTGAACCGGGAGCTACGGTAGATGACACCTATTTTGCTGTCCAGAACATCGTTGAAAACTTAATTAAAAACGATATAATACCAATTATTATTGGAGGTAGCCAGGATATTATTTATGCTCAATACAGGGCTTATGATAAACTGGATCAGATGGTTAACCTTGTAAATATTGATAGTAAATTTGATCTTGGTGACGCAGAAAAATCTATCAGCAATCATTCTTATGTAGGAAAAATCGTCGTAGATAAACCTTATAATTTATTTAATTATTCTACGGTTGGATATCAAACTTATTTCAATTCCCAGGAAGAAATTGAGTTGATGGAAAGACTGTTTTTTGAAGCCTATAGGTTGGGAGAGGTTACAGGTGATATTACTCTTATGGAGCCAGTATTCCGTAATGCGAATCTGGTTGGTCTGGACCTCGGGGCTATAGATTCTGCCTCGGCTAACAGCACATTTTTTAAGTCGCCAAATGGCTTTAACGGAAGAGAGATTTGTGCCCTTTCAAGGTATGCCGGGATTAGCGATAAAGTCTCTTCCTTTGGCGTTTACGAGTATCAAAATAAATTGGGAAGCCTTGCAAATACGCTGGTTGCTCAAATAGTGTGGTATTTTATTGAAGGTGTAAATTATCGTACGAACGAAAATACTATTTCGGCAAAAAATGAGTTTATAAAGTATCAGGTGCCCATTGACGACGAGATTTTAATATTCTTTAAAAGCCCTGTAAGTGGCAGATGGTGGATAGAAATTCCGTTTTTGGCAAATGTGAATACTAAATTAAAAAGACATACGTTATTACCTTGCAGTGAGGAAGATTATCTTGAAGCCTGTAATCAGATAATTCCCGAAAGGTGGTATAAAGCCAAACGAAAAAACGAAGTCTAAAAAATTATTCAGGCATTATTTTGATTTACTGTATTTTTACCTGAAATATTGTTTTTTAAAAAATAATTAGATAGGTTTACTGCCGTAAATCAAAATGTCTTAACCTAAGATAATTATGAAGAAGTATATTTCGCTCATTGCTGTTCTGGCCTTGCTTTCGAGCTGTGGTCGTGGCGATCGTGGACAGCTTGTAGGTGCGGAGGGGAAGAAGTGGAATCCGGAGAAACCTTATGGTATGACATTGATTCCAGGAGGCGCATTCATCATGGGTAAGTCCGATGATGATATCGCAGGTCAGTATAATGCACCACCAAAAACGGTGAGTGTTCGCTCCTTTTATATGGATGAGACCGAAATCACCAATTCCGAATACCGTCAGTTTGTTGATTATGTAAGAGACTCTATAGTTAGGGTTAATCTTGCTATTATGGCTGAAATGCAGGGTGCTATCCCTGGAGATGGTGGTATTGGAGAATTCGCTTTTGCTGATGCAGATCCTGAAAACCTTACTCCTTATCAGGAATATATGCTGAATACTTACGGTCAGGGTGGTCCAACCGACGATTACGAGAACCGTAAGCTTAATACCGATGTTGATATTTACTGGGATACCAACGATTATCCTGATGTATTTTATGCTGAGGTAATGGATTCCATGTACATTCCTTTGGATGAAGTATATAATGGTCAGCGTACCATAGACGTTAAAAAATTAAAATTTAAATATTCCTGGATGGATATTCAGGCGGCCGCAAAGAAGAAGGGCGACCGTAGTGATTTTATTAAAACTGAGGTAGTATCGGTTTATCCTGATACTACAGTTTGGATTAAAGACTTTAATTATTCATATAATGAGCCTATGCATAATGATTACTTCTGGCATAGTGCTTATGATGACTATCCGGTAGTAGGAGTTTCCTGGAAACAGGCCAGGGCTTTTACACAATGGAGAACAAAATATCATAATGATTTTCGTCGTGCTAAAGGTGATGCAAATGTTCCTTCCTATAGACTTCCAACCGAAGGCGAGTGGGAATATGCGGCCAGAGGCGGACTTCAGGGAGCTTCCTATCCATGGGGAGGTCCTTATACCAAAAATGACCGGGGTTGTTTTATGGCAAACTTTAAGCCATTGCGTGGAGACTACGCGGCAGATCAGGCCTTGTATACGGTAGAAGCAAAATCTTATGATCCTAACGATTACGGGCTTTTTAATATGGCCGGAAACGTTTCGGAATGGGTGGATTCCTCATACGATCCTAATTCCTATGAATTTATGTCAACCATGAACCCAACGGTAAATAACCCTGAAGATGCTAGAAAAGTGGTGCGCGGTGGTTCCTGGAAAGATGTTGCATATTTCCTTCAGGTTAGCTCAAGGGATTATGAGTATGCAGATTCAGCAAGAAGTTATATCGGATTCAGAACAGTACAGGATTATCTTGGAACCGACGTGACATTGAATCAATCCAACCGTTAAAAACAAAACTTTAGAACTTAAACCTATTTAATTAATACCAAGAAAATCTAAACATTAAGAGTTATGGCAAATTCAAGAGCAACAAAAAAAGTGACCAATATGGTGTATGGTCTTGGAGCATCTGTAGTAATACTGGGTGCCCTGTTTAAAATCATGCACTGGCCGGGTGGTAATGCAATGTTAATTATTGGTCTTATTGTAGAGGCCCTTGTATTCGCTTATTCGGCGTTCGAACCGGTAGATGATGATTTGGACTGGTCTTTAGTGTATCCAGAACTGGCAGGAGGTGAATCAGGTAGAAGAAAAAATGCAGTTGCCGAAGCAAAAGAGGCAGAAGGAATATTATCCAAAAAACTGGATGAAATGTTGAGAGAAGCTAAAATAGATGTGAATCTAATGAGCTCTCTTGGAGAAAGTATTAAGAATTTTGAAGAAGCTGCTAAAGGAATCGCCCCTACCGTTGACTCGATGGCTTCTCAAAAGAAATACAGTGAAGAGCTTAGTGTTGCTGCTGCTCAAATGGAAACATTGAATAATATTTATAAAGCTCAGGTAGAATCTTCTGCTAAACAGGCTGAAATAAATGAGCAAGTTGCAGAAAATGCCGGGAAACTAAAAGTACAAATGGATTCACTTGCAAATAATATGGCATCACTTAATAACGTCTATGGCGGAATGTTAACTGCTATGAACGGAAAAGCAAGAGTCTAATTGAATCTATCAATTAAGCTGTTTTTATTAATTAAAAAGACTAATTAGACATGGCATCCGGAAAACAATCGCCAAGGCAGAAGATGATAAATCTGATGTATCTGATTTTCATCGCTATGATGGCACTTAATATGTCCAAGGAGGTACTAACCGCCTTCGGACTTATGAATGAAAAACTGAATGAAACTTCATCTACTTATTCCCAGCGAAACACTGCTTTAATGGCCGGTCTTGCGGCTAAAGCCGAAGAACAGCCCGGGAAATATACTACCATACAAGAGGATGCTGAGAGAATTCACGATCTTTCTACGAACCTTAGTGAGTATATTGAAGGAGTAAAGGAAAAATTAAGGGCTTCGGTAGATGATCCTACAGATTATGAAACGATGGATCAGTCCACCACAATGGACGAGATGTTCTTCCAGAGTGGAAGGATTACTCCCGAAGGACAGGTGTTTGTTAGTCAGATAGATCAGTACAGGGAGAGTGTTGCTGAAATTCTCAGTGGAGAATATCCTGCAATAGCCTCTAAAATTGATCTTCAAAATGACTTTTCCACCTCAGAAATAACCACCCGTGAGAATATTAAAAAACCCTGGCTGGAATACCACTACCAGGGCTTCCCTTTGATAGCATCTCTTACGAAGTTAACACAATTACAGGCTGATATTAAGAGTACAGAAAGTGAGATACTTTCATCCATGCTTTCAGGACAGTTGCAAAGTGATGTTTCACTTACCAATTATCAGGCTATAGTGATACCCGATAAAACAGCATTCTTTAGTGGTGAGAATTTTACCGGTAAGGTTGTTCTGGGTCGTGTAGACCAGACTTTACAATTCGAGAATGTGACCATCAACGGGAAGGAAATCGAGAGTACTCAGGCGGGTCAGGTAATGTTAAATTTCCCTGCAGGAAGTGTAGGAGAGAGAGAGATTACCGGTGAACTGCAGTTTCAGGAAGGAGATTCTTTAGTTAGAATTCCTGTAAAAAGTTCCTATGCTGTTATTCCAAAACCTAATTCTGCAGTTATTTCGGCAGATAAAATGAATGTAGTGTACCGTGGGGTTCAAAACCCGATGACAATTTCTATCCCTGGTGTAGGAAACGTTTCTGCAAACGCTCCTGGTCTTAGACCGGCAGGTGGCGCAGGAAGTTATATGATGGATGTTACAACGCTTCAGGCAAGAGAAGTAACGATTAATGTTAGTGGTAAACTGCCTGGAGGAGTAACTGTTTCAGACAGTAAGACTTTCAGGGTAAAAGATATTCCAAGACCGGTAGGAACCATTCGTGGTGAAGACGGGGGAGTTAAAATGCAACGTAATGCATTGGAGGTTTC
>JAGXII010000106.1 GCA_024635735.1 Christiangramia sp.
ATCTACCGCTTTACTTCCGGGGTAGACGGCATAAGCGCCTTCCGCAGTAATGCAATTTTCTTCAATAAATTTTCGTATTTCTTTCGCAGTATTTAACCAACGGGTTTGCTGTTCACCGGTTTCCGCAAAATCTGCTATGAATTCCAGGGCTTTTGCAACTATCACCTTACTTGAAGTAAAATGCTCTTTAGCTGTTTCTTCCCATATGCCATGATCTTTTTCGCGCCACCCGTCAATTAGATGATCGGCGATGGAACTTACGGTATCCCAATGATATTTTTCGGGAAATTTTTGATAGATCAGTTTCGCTGCCAAAAGGATATTGGCATTGGCATCCAATTGTAATTGGTCCATCGCATTGTTTCCGTTTCGCACCGGACGCGAATTTTGATAACCCTCCAGGGGAAGATATTCCTCAGGTTGAGCCACTAATTTGTCCAGAGAATAAAACGGTAAAAGAATCTTTTGACTATTTCTGAATTTTGCATCACACAAAAAACTTAGAAACTTCTGTGCTTCCTTTCCATTACTGTTGGCACGTACTAGAGCACTTGTAATCATGGCAGAATCCCGTAGCCAAACATAGCGATAGTCATAGTTTCTGTGCTCCCCCGGAACTTCAGGAAGGGAAGTGGTGGCTGCAGCAATGATCCCGCCATTCTCCTGATAAGTCATTAACTGGATGGCTCTTATTGAATCATGAACCTGTTTTTCATACAGACCTTCATAGCAAACCAGTTGGGAAATCTTCTCCCATCCAGTAATTGTTTTTTCTTGATAGACTTTCACCTTTTCTGTGTTTAGCCCGCCATCGAAGGTTTTATCAGAAAGAAAAGCCCAGCCTTTTTCTCCTTTGGGTATGGTAAATACTATATCTCCATCTTTGATCTTTAAGGGATGAGAAGCCTGAAGAAATAAACTCCTGGAAATGGAAACAACGTTTCCCTCACTATCCGGGTCATAATCGGGAAGGCCCAATCCATAATATGGTTTTGCAAAGACCTTGTTTTCAATGGTCTCGGGTGCTTCTGAAAAGATTCTTAATATGCCATGTGGCTCAGAATCAAGAGGCATGAAATCACACACCTCCAGGCCTCTGTAAGCGGTGATGAGAACGGCACTCCTCTGATTATATTTTCTGTTTAAATATTGTTTACCTTCATAATGAAAGCTCCATGTGCCACCTTTTTCAGGATCTATTATTGAAGTGAAAACTGCAGGTTTATCAAATCTTTTAGGACAAAACCATACCACATCTCCCGCTTTGGAGATGAGAGCACATGTTTTCCTGTCACCGATAACCGTCAGGTCTCTTATTGTTGTGTTTTCCATATTAACCGCCTGCCTTTTTTCTTATATTAATAAATCTTCGTGCGCAAAAGAAATAGCCGTTAACATTCGTTCTAAACGCCTTGTGCAAATTTTCTGTAGATAAATCGGCTACTTTAATCAACTGTGCATCCATTCCTGCATTGCTCATAAGGATATCTACCGTTCCAAATCTTAAAAATTCCCTTTCCCTGTTTTTCTTCAAAAACTTCTATTAGTAAAAAAATTTCTTTTCTTGTCATTTTTTTCTGTGCCATATTGAATTGGTGAAGTAGTTCCTAGAATCCATTAAATTTTCCAGGACTTCAAATCCCGAGGCTGCTGCAATGTCTTGTATCTCTTTAAGATCAAATTTTCTTGAAACTTCTGTATGTATCTTTTCCCCTTTTTCCAGATGAATATTCAATTTTAGATTTCTAATATAAATTTCTTGATTTTCGAGGGATTCCAATGTACTCCTCGCTTCTCCCTCTTCTTTGTGGTAGGTAGGGGAATGTTTAAACAATTTTAGATTAAAATCTGCTCCAAGTTCCCGATTAATCCTTTGTAGGAGATTTAAATTGAATTTTGCCGTAACGCCTTTTTTGTCATTGTACGCGGCAAGAATAACTTCAGGATCTTTTTTCAGGTCAAACCCGATCATAAGAAGATCATCTTTATTTATTCTTGCAGCTATGCTTTTAAAGAACTTTATGGTTTCATTTTGGTTGAAATTTCCAATGCTTGATCCCAGGAAAAGAATCACTTTTCTTTGGTTGTCCAAAAGATTTAAAGCTCCCAAGAATTCTTCACTTATGCCGGCAACGTTAAGATATGGGCAATCGATTTTAAGTCTGGAGGTTACCTGATGAATTGCATTAGCAGAAATATCTACAGGGACATAAGTAAAATTCAATTTTTGGGAGACAAAAAAATTTAGTAGCACCTGAGTTTTTCGAGCATCACCGGCACCCAGGTCAATTAGTTGAAAGGGAGCTAATGATTCCAGTTGGCTATAGATCTTTTCTTTGTTATTCTTAAGAATTTCGTATTCGCAATTAGTGATATAATATTCAGGGAGCTTCATGATCTCCTGAAAAATTTCATCTCCGGTGCTATCGTAAAAGTATTTGCTCTTTAGTGTTTTTGGGGAAGATTTTAATCCGTGATAAACGTCTTTTTCGAATTGGGACTGGTTTGATTGATTGTGTTCCGCCGAAATTCTTTCTTTAAGAATCTGTTTTTCCATATTTTATTATTGTGGCTCTTATTGTTGTATAGCCATTCTCTTTTCAAGATAACAGCTTTCAAAATCTTCAAATGTCATTTTCCTGACAAAGTGCGCCACTTTTAAAATTAATTTAAGACTTTCAAAGGCTAATAAAGGGTATATTAGAGGGATAATTTTTATAAGGATTTATATGACACGAAAAACAAAGTTGTGGTACCTGAACAATTTTAATTTCTTCTCTGAACTATCAATGGAGGAGCGAACCTTCATCTGTCAAAATACTGTGATGAGATCGCATCAGAAAGGAGATACCGTCTACTTTCAAAACGATTCTGCGAATAGTGTCTATTTTTTAAAAGAAGGAAAAATCAATATTACAAGATTTACCCGAACAGGAGAGGAAATTTTAATGGCAATATTGGAGAAGGGAGAAATATTTGGAGAGTCCTCTATAGTAAACGGCAGAAAGAGAAAGGAGGCGGCCATTGTTGAGGAAGATGCCACCTATTGTGTTATGGAAGAAGATAAGTTCAAAAAGTTACTAGTGATGTGTCCTTCCCTGAGTCTGAAGTTTTCTCAATTATTGGAAATTCGTTTGGAAAAAGCACAGAAGAGACTGGAGGATATTTCCTGCAAAAAGAACAGAGAAAGAATACTTGAATTTCTAAAAGAAACCGCCTTCTTATCTTCAAACAAAAATGAGGAGGGCCTAGTCACTATAAATTCTCTTACTCACCAGAAAATTGCCCAACTTACTTCGACCAACAGACAGGAAGTGTCAAGTGTTTTTAGCGATCTGAAGAAAAGCAGAATCATTGATTATAATCGTAAAAGCATTTGTATTTTGAACATAAACAAACTTGTAGTTTTATAGCTTCTAAGAGAGAACAGCACGCGTGTTAAAGATTTAGCCTTATCATCTTTAGGTATATTCTTGCCAGAAGAATTACCATTCCATTTTTTTTCCAGAACAAAACGATCTTCATAGAAATCCTAGATGGTACATTACCTAGTCTTTCACTCACGCACAGAAGATGCAAAAGCTCAACAGCATCTATAAATTATACATTCGGAAATACTTTCAAAACTGATGCACAAGTGCTTATGCAGAAATATTTCATTCATAATAACCTTCAGATAATGATGAAGGCGATTTCTTTTTTTATCGGCAACAAAATTATTAATGTGTTACCCCTGTGTTACCCAAACAAAAAAGCCGACTCGTTAAAGTCGGCTTTCCCTATGGTGCGGGCGAAAGGACTCGAACCTTCACACCTCGCGGCACTAGATCCTAAGTCTAGCGTGTCTACCAATTCCACCACGCCCGCATTAAAATCTACAACACTTAGGACTCGTTGTAAACGCTGCTTAATTACCTAAGCGGGTGCAAATATAAACATTAGTTTTAAATATCAAATAACATCACAAAAATTTATCTGGCTTCTGATAATTTTTTTTCGGAAGTGATTATTCCTTTATTTCGGAAGAATTTAAACTGGATATTTCCAGTTTGAGACAGGGGATTTATTTTTTAAAGATTTTGGATGAATTCAATCGGGAAAAGGTCCTGAAAATATATAAAAAAAAAGAACCTCAATTTGAAAGGCCGTCTTCCAGAAGATGGCCTTTTTTTATTAGATACCTAATAAAATAACAGGACTTCCGTAGGTCGTTCCATCTTGTTATCTTTGAGCAAATTTGAAAAGAACCTTTATGGATAACATAAAAAATTTCATTGACCAAAACCGGGAACGCTTTCTTACCGAATTAAAACACCTTCTAAAAATACCTTCCATCAGTGCCGATCCAGCTTATAAAGGCGATATGCTGAAAACTGCTGAGGCCGTAAAAACAAGTTTACTCGAAGCAGGATGTGATCTTGCCGAAGTTTGCGATACTCCGGGACATCCTGTAGTGTACGCCGAAAAATTGATAGATAGCAAGCTTCCAACGATACTGGTCTATGGGCATTACGATGTACAACCACCAGATCCTGTTAATCTTTGGGATTCACCGCCTTTTGAGCCAGTGATCAAGGAGACCAAAATTCATCCTGAAGGAGCAATTTTTGCTCGTGGAGCCTGTGATGATAAAGGACAAATGTTCATGCATGTGAAGGCTCTGGAATATATGACGAAAAACGACGAGCTGCCATGTAATGTGAAATTCATGATCGAAGGCGAAGAAGAAGTGGGCAGTGAACACCTGGAATGGTTCATTAAGGAATATAAAGAGCGACTGGAGAATGACGTGATTCTAATTTCTGATACCGGAATGATCGCCAAGGATGTGCCATCTATTACTACCGGACTTCGCGGGCTTTCTTATGTGGAGGTTGAGGTAACAGGACCAAATCGCGATCTTCATTCGGGATTGTATGGTGGAGCAGTAGGGAATCCAATAAATATTCTAAGCAAGATGATCGCCTCATTAACCGATGAGAACAATCATATCCTGATACCCGGGTTTTATGATAAAGTGATAGATCTTACAGAGGAGGAAAGGTCTAAAATGGCGGAAGCGCCGTTCGACCTTGAAGAATATAAAGATAAGCTGGACATTGAAGATGTGTATGGTGAAAAAGGCTACACTACCCTTGAAAGAGGTTCTATTCGTCC
>JAGXII010000107.1 GCA_024635735.1 Christiangramia sp.
GAATATCAGTGTCTTCGGAGTTACTTTATCACAGCATTGGCAGGGAACACCTTTTGTAAATGCGTTTCTTCTTTTACTGAATATTATCTGTATCCTTTACGAACTTCAAAACCTTAAACTCTATTTAGTCTGAAAGTTTGAAATTGTTTATGCGCTAAAAAAGCATAAAACAATTGTCATCCTGTCACCTTTAGTTCTCCTTTTAAAATTATTTAAAATTTGATTTTCCGGGAAAGAAGAAATTCAACTGGATTTTCTGGCAAGTACAAGTTTACTTATCATTACAATAAATTTATTTCGGAATATAAAATTTATGCTGACTGAAAAGCTGGTTCTGTTTTTAGGATCTTCATATTCTCCTGACAGTTATATTCTCATTTCTAAGTAAAAGAAGGGTCTGAAAAGTTGAAGAAGAGTCATCCTGTTTCGATAGCTATCGGGATAATTCAGAATCTCAACTAACTGGTTTTAAATTTAAGTGAAAGGACTATTGGTGTATTAAACCACAATATTCTTCTTTCCTAAGTCTCTTAACATTTTAATATGATCTACAATGGCCATTATAAAGCTTTGCTTAGTGTGATAAGGCAACCCAAATTCCCTGGCCGTATCTTCTACAATAACCGAGATATTTTTATAGTGCACATGACAGATATTGGGAAATAAATGATGTTCCACCTGATAATTTAATCCTCCAATAAGCCAGGAAAATACTTTGCTGCGAGGGGAAAAATTACTGGTCGTGGCTAACTGATGCCTGTACCAGTCCCCGGTGATTATGTTTTTTTCATCGGGCATGGGAAAATCTGTATCCGGAATAATATGAGCAATCTGGAAAACTGTACTTACCAGAAAACCGGTTATAATATGCATGCTAAGAAAAGCAAGGACAATAATCCACCAGGAAAGAGGCACTATGATTAATGGTAATATCAAGGCATAAGAATAATACAATAACTTCCAGCCTATTATTGCAGTAATTTTCTTATTGAATTCCTTATTATCCATAAAACCCATATTTCTATAGCGCGTTAATCGAACGAAATCTTTCGCGGTAACCCATAGAATGGTTGAAATACAATAAAAAAACCATATGTATATATATTGAAATTTGTGAGACCAGTGCCATTTAGTATTTGGTGAAAATCTGAGAAAAAAGGGAGGATTAATATCATCATCAGATCCATTTACGTTGGTGAATGTATGATGTAAGACATTGTGCTGTATCTTCCATACCGTTGCATTTGCACCTATTAGATTAAGGGTATAACCTAAAATCTTGTTAGTTCTTTTATGTCTTGAATAAGATCCGTGTATTGCGTCGTGCATAATTCCCATCCCAATACCCGACATCCCCAAACCACTTACAATATATAAAGCGAAAAGAAGCCATACGCTTTTTACAATGCCGGTATTTATAAGGAATAATGGTCCAAAAAATAATAAAAGCATGAAAATAGTTTTTAAAATCATGCTTTTATTTGCATGCTTGCTTATATTATTAGTTTTGAAATAGCCATTCACCCGGCTTTTCAATTCCTTTGAAAAATCTGTACTTCTTCTGTTTGAAAATTGAGGAGTTTTAATCATTTTTAATTTTAATAAAAGCCATTTTAAGCTTTTTTATTCTACCTTAATATAGGTAATACAAATCTAAACTCCAAAAAACTAAAAAGACTTCGCAAATTTGCGAAACCTGATCAATTGTATTGCGCTGCAAACGTTTTATGAATGAATACCTTATGCTTATCATCTATAAGTCTTATTCTTTCTCAAGAATTTTCAATTGAGAATTAAGACTGTCGTAATAATTCTTAAATTCTTTTTCGCTAAGGCCTTTAGAAGAATAAGTTAAAAACAAAGGAGTTTCTATTAAATTCTCGTAAATTTCAGGGAATTCGTTTTGATAAGCGAGGGTCAAATCAAAAATTTTATGCGTGATCCTCTCTGGAATAAACTTATTCTTCATAGCTCCATGAATTCATTCGGTTCAATCGAAAAGATAAGGACTTTTCCGGTTGTTTACTTACATATTAATTTTTGAAACTTATATATTTTACATTTCTACTCTGCTCCGGTTCGCCCAGAATCTTCAAAATTATAAGTGAGCCCTTCATTATTCCTTTTTAAATAAGTTTAATATTAAACAATGGTTCTATACATTAAATATATGGTGAGTTTACGATGTAAAATGGTCGTAAAGGAAGAGTTAAAAAAACTTGGACTCCATTTTGTAAATGTAGACCTGGGAACAGTAGAAATATTAGAGAATATAACTTCAAAACAAAGAACTGAATTACAAAAAAATCTATTGAAGTTTGGCTTAGAACTACTAGACGATAAAAGAAACATTATAATTGAAAGGATAAAATCACTTATAATTGAAATGGTGCATTATTCTGATGAACTGCCTAAAGTAAATTATTCTGATTTTATCAGTGAAAAACTTGGTTATGATTATACCTATCTATCCAACATTTTCTCCGAAGTAAAAGGGATTACCATTCAACAGTTTATCATTATTCATAAGATTGAAAGGGTTAAAGAATTATTGCTCTATGATGAGCTAAATTTAACCGAAATATCTTATATGCTTAATTATAGCAGTGTGGCACATTTATCCAATCAGTTTAAAAAGATCACAGGCCTCACACCATCTTATTATAAGAAAATAAAGAAAATGCGTCGTAAAAATCTGGAAGACCTGTGATTTCCGCAACATTCATGCTTTCAGGTAGAAGCAATATCAACATATTTTCTGGAATCTGCAGAAAACAGTCTAAACCGGAATACTAAATTAATTTGGGACGCAGATGAAAGATTTTTAGATATCTTCATACAGATGCATTTAAAAGTCTTATATGAAAATCATAAGACTTTTTTATATGTAATCATCAAATGTGGCAAAAATATAACTTTAAACTTTAATTATATAAGGCTCCATCCTCAATTAATCCTGATCTTTCATCTCTCCCCTTCTAATTAATTTTAAGACCCTCGACTTAAATAATTAACCAAATTAATCATGGAACATGTTGAAGTTGAAAAATCCAAGGTCTTTATTATTGTTAAAATTATTGAGTATGTACCCAACGCCGTGGTAATAAAAACAATCATAAAAAAAACTACAGGAAATGTCAGTGCAGTTTCTTTTGATTCGGGCGAAAATCTTACAGAAAAGATTTCCCCCTTCGATACTTTTATTCAGATCATAGAAGGAAAAGCTGAAGTTTCGATCGATGATATTTCACAAACTCTGGAAACGGGTCAAGCTATAATTATTCCTGCGCACTCCCGAAATACCATTAAAGCAAACGAAAGATTTAAAATGATCTCTACCATCATTAAAAGTGGTTATGAGTAAAAAATTAAAACTATTATCATGTACACATATCTGTTGTTACTAATTCCAGTATTTCTATTTCTTTTAATAGGAATAAAAATAGTGCGACCTACAGAAAGAGGCTTAATTGAAAGACTTGGAAAATATGCCCATTTCGCAGGCTCTGGTTTCCACTGGATCATTCCTGTGATAGACCGGATTTTTATAGTAAATGTTACCGAACAAATGGTAGATGCCGAGCCCCAGGAAATAATTACCAATGACAACCTAAATACCAGCGTGGACGCTCGGTCTATTTCAGAATAAAAGATGATGAAGAAAGCGTAAAGGGTTCTATTTATCCATGAACAAAGTGGTGAAGGCCGAAAATGAAAAAATTGCGGCCATAGATTCAGCCACCGCTGCTGAAACTGTTGCAGACGGAATAAAACGTGCAAAAATTAAAGAAGCTGAAGGTTATAAAAGGGCCAAAATTCTTCATGCTGAAGGAGAGGCTGAAGCTATAAAACTGGTAAATGAAGCAGCAGATAAGTTTTTTATTGGGAATGCCCAGATTCTTAGAAAACTTGAAGCCGTAGAAACCTCCTTGCAGAAAAATGCAAAAATTGTAGTTCCTACCGGTAGCGAGTTAGTCAATATTATTGGAGAGATGGCAGGAGTTGTAGCACCAGTTATCAAAAAACCAACTATGAAATCATAGAGTACAGATGAAAAAAGTAAATGAAAACGGTTGGAGACATAGGAACGCAAAAAAATATAGCTGTAATCGTGGCCCATCCCGATGATGAAACCTTGTGGTGTGGAGGGACGATTTTAATGAATCCACAATGCCATTGGTTTATCACCTGTCTTTGCAGAAAAAACGATCCTGACAGAGCTCCGAAATTTAAACAGGTCTTGAAAGTTTTAAAAGCACAAGGCAATATGGGTGACCTGGATGACAGCCCTGAACAACAAGCAATACCTATAAAAAATATAAAAAATCTCATTTTGGAATTGCTGCCTTCAGATAACTATGATCTTATCATCACTCATAATCCCACAGGAGAATATACCAGACATAAAAGACATGAAGAAATTAGCAGGGCAGTTATAGAGCTATGGTATAAAAATAAAATTTCAACAAAAGAACTCTGGACTTTTGCGTATGAGGACGGAAATAAACAATACCTGCCAAAAACGCAAATCTCCGCCAGTATTCATTATCAGCTTTCAAAAGAAATCTATGATCTCAAATATAAACTGATCAACGAAATCTACACTTTTCCTGCCAACGGTTTTGAGGCTCAAACAACTCCGAAAGAAGAAGCCTTCTGGAAATTTGAAACATCAGTAGATGCCTTGATCTGGCTTAGGCAAAAAGGAATTTTGAAATAAAAATGATTAATATGAAGGTTCTTGTACTTTATGATTACCCCCCATCCCCTGGTGGCCTGGCCACTCAAGGGGATTTACTGTACAGGGGCCTTCTTGAACTTGGAGTAGATGTCCATGCTGTAAATTTTGAATCGGCTCAGGAAAAGGAATGGTATTATCGCTGGTTTAAGCCCGATGTTGTTATTGGAGTTGGTTATTGGGGGCATACTCCACATCTAATTCTCCACCCTAAACATTACGGCATTTTACCTGTTCCATGGCTGGTTGCCGATGGTTATATCGCGAATTATCAGGAAGTGCTTAATGAATTACCGCTTATTCTGGTTACCTCAAAATGGGTCAAAGAAATGTACGTCCGAGACGGTATCAAGCCTGAAAATATCGAGGTACTTCCTGTAGGCTGCGATACTTCATCTTTTATTCCATTTGACAAAAATGACCCCAAGATTCTTGCCGTAAGGGAAGCTTTGGGAATCTCGCCAGAACAACTAATGATCTTAACAGTAGGAGGTGATGCGGCCTCCAAAGGTGCTCAGGAAGTCATGCAAGCCATGTCTATTATAGATACTAAAGCCCCCGAATGGAAATACGTTTGTAAAGTATGGCCCCAGCCTAGAACCAAAGCCCAAAATCAAATAGATCTCGAAATGGCAAATCATCTTGGTCTGGAAAAAAATATTATTTATGCCACTAATAAAATATCCAGAAATTTTATGCCTTATTTAATAGGTGCCTGTGATATATACGCGGCTCCGTCCAGACTTGAGGGTTTTGGAATGCCGCAGGTAGAAGCAGGAGCTTGCGGAAAACCTGTAATAGGTATAAGGGCGATGGGAATGTTAGATACACTTATTCACGAAGAAACTGCCTTTCTTGCCGAGGTCGCCAGGAAAATAGTGGTGAAGGAAGTGAAACTGGGTAAAGAATCCGGTTTTGAAAAGAAACAGAAAGTTGAATTTGATATTCCCAGAACGGTGGATTATCGCGCAAACATTCAGGATATCGCCGATTATATGTTAAGGCTCATGGAAGACGCTGAATTAAGAGAAAAAATGGGAACAAAGGCAAGAGCACATATCGTAGAAAATTTTGACTACCTGGTAGTGGCACAAAAATTTATAAACATAATCCAGGAAAAACTTGGAATAAATTAAAGGCAGATGACGTCAGAAAACCGGGATTTAATTGAATCCGCAAAAAAAGGGGCTTTGGAAGTTCTGCTTCATAATGCTAAAGGTCCTTTCCACGATCTTCCCAGAACAGCAGGCTGGGGCTATCCGGAACCTTATACCAGAGACCTTTTAATTTCAATTTTAGGAATAGCGGTTTCAAAAAATGATATTTTGATCAACAGCATGCGTAAAGTTTTAGAAACGCTTGGTGAAAATCAATCTGATAAAGGCCATATTCCATCACTGGTTCACGATAAGGAAGATCGTGGAGCAAGTGACACTACTCCCCTGTTTTTAATTGCGGTAGCCGTTTTTAGAGAAGTCGTTGATGAAGCAGATTTTTTAAAATCATCAGTTGAAAAGGCTCTGTTATGGATGGAATACCAAAGCCCATCTGATAGATTTCTCGTAGCGCAACAACCAACGAGCGACTGGCGTGATGAACAATGGGTAACCGGTTACGGTCTTTTTGTAAACAGCCTGGTTTATACCTATCTTCAGTTATACGGTAACCATAATAGAGCGAATAAAATCCGCCATGAAATGGAGGAATTCACTATTACGGGCAACAAGCCTCATCAGCATGTCCATGAAGGTCTGGCTGTAAAGCATAAACCCTACTATGCTTTCTGGTCTTATAAAATTTACAGTAGCGAACGTTTTGATTTATTGGGAAATAGTCTGGCGATATTATCAGGAATTGCGCCTCCTTCCAGAGCTATAGCCATGACTTCGTGGATTGAAAAAGAAAGTGATGCAATGATAGCTAAAGGAGAACTTGCTCCCGGGCAGACTCCTAATTTTTTTCCATTCATAAAACCAGGAGAAATAGACTGGCACCCCAGATATGAAGAATTTAATCAGCCTGGGGATTATCATAATGGTGGCATCTGGCCATTTATTTCCGGATTATATATTGCCGCTTTGGTAGCAGCGCAAAAATTTACATTAGCAGAAACTAAGTTACTGGAGCTAACTAAAACTATCAAAAAATCCAGAACAAGAGAGTTGGAATTTGGATTTAATGAATGGTATAAAGCCCAGACCGGTAAACCTATGGGGCAGGATTGGCAAACCTGGAGTGCTTCTAATTATTTATATGCCGCAAAATGCGTAGAAGAAAAAAATACTCCATATTTTGATAAAATAAGAGAATACAGCAAAGTCAAGTAGCTGAAAACCTGTGATATATGTAAATTTATTCAGGAACAATATAGTTTTATTCCCCGGACATTAAGTAGATTAATAAGTTGCTTTCAAGCGACTTAATTTAAATAATTCAAAATGACAAAAGGAAAAAAAGTGTGGTCTAAATCCGATAAAACAAAGCCGGCATTAAACCTAAAGGAAAAACGGGCTGCAAAAGATGCTAAACGCAAAGAAAAAGACGGCTATCATGGCCTAATCCATTAAGGACAGCTTAATATAAATCACCAAAAATGAAGCTGGCATATATTGGCACTTATCCTCCACGAGAATGTGGAATAGGAACTTTTACTCAAAATCTAACCCAATCTATGTTAGGTTTGGATAAAAATGGCGTGCAACAAAATGAAGTTTTAGTGGTAGCCATGGATGATAATCATCAACAATATGTCTATCCGCCCGAAGTAAAACTTAGTATACGCCAGGATCAGCAAACCGATTATCTGGAGGCGGCGAATTTTATAAATCTAAGCGGTTCAGACATCTGTATTCTGGAACATGAATTTGGTATTTACGGAGGTTTGAGCGGTGTATATATTCTACCTTTCTTGCATCGGCTGAACATTCCAATTATTGTTACGCTTCATACTATCCTTGACTCTCCTTCTTATAATGAAAAAGCAATTTTAAAAGAGATTTGTAAAATGGCAGATAAGATCGTGGTGATGAGCCAAAAAGCCATTTTGTTTCTTACCAATATTTACAATGTGTCTCAGGAAAAAATTATTTTAATAGAACATGGAGTGCCGGATATCCATTTCGACAAGCAGAAATCTAAAAAAGAATTCAAACTCAATAAAAAGAAACTTCTCTTAACCTTTGGTTTTATTGGCCGCAATAAAGGAATTGAGACGGTGATAAAAGCACTGCCCGAAATTATCAAAAAGCATCCTCAGGTATTGTATATCGTAATTGGAAAAACACATCCAAATGTTTTGAGACATAACGGGGAAGAATATCGTAACTACCTGCAGCTTCTTATAAAAAATCTCCATCTTAAGTCTCATGTGCTCTTACTCAACGAATTCATAGATGAGAATGAGTTATTTAAATACCTGAGTGCCTGCGATATTTATATTACGCCATACCTGAATGAAGCGCAAATAACCAGCGGAACGCTGTCATACGCTATGGGTGCCGGCTGCGCTGTGGTTTCTACACCTTACTGGCATGCAGCCGAATTGCTTACGGAAGAAAGAGGAAGACTTTTCGATTTTAATAACTCCACTGAACTGGCGAAAACTCTAAATCAATTATTTGATCATCCTGGAACAATGAAAAAAATTCAGGCCAATGCTTATGAATATGGTAAAAATATTATCTGGCCAAAAATCGGAAAAAAGTATATTCATCTTGCGAATAGTCTTCTCGCTTTTCCAAAACAGAAATTAGAAAAAAAAGAAACTGTTATCGATCTAATGTTGCTCCCTCCATTTTCGTTAACACATATCAAAAGACTTACCGATGATACCGGGATTATCCAACATGCAAAATTTGGAATTCCCAATCTTAAAGAAGGCTATTGCCTTGATGATAATGCCCGGGCGCTACTGATGGTTTCCATGACCTATAAACAAAAAAAGGATTTTAATGCTTTGGAACTTATGCCTATCTACCTGAGCTATATTCATTATATGCAAAATAAGGATGGTAGCTTCCGGAACTTTCTTAGTTTCAACAGGAATTTTCTGGATAAAGTAGGTTCCGAGGATTCCTTTGGAAGAACCATCTGGGCCCTGGGTTATTTGATTGGAAATGCGCCCAACGATGCTTACTATCAAACTGGAAAACTGGTATTCTTTGATGCAGTTCCTTATTTCAAGGAACTAAAATCTATTCGGAGCATAGCAAATACTATTATTGGAATAAGCTATTATTTACAAACCAATCCCGGTGATGACGGCATGACGGAGATATTAAAAAATCTCACTTATAAACTTATTGATCATTACGATAATAATCATTCTAACGACTGGAAATGGTTTGAATCTTTACTCGCATATGATAACGGTATTTTACCTTTGGCGCTCCTGCATTCGGCACAAATAGTTCATGATCCTAAAATCATTAAAATTGGGATGGAAACAATGGATTTCCTTACAGAGCATACCTTAAAAGACGGATCTCTTTCAGTAATCGGGAATAAAAAATGGTATGTAAAAGATGGAGAACGTTCCTTTTTTGCTCAACAGCCTATAGATGCGATGGCTATGGTTTTAATGTTTCACCAGGCTTTCCTTTTAACCGGCCAGAAAGAATACCTAAATAAATTATTTACTTCATTCATGTGGTTTTTAGGCGAAAATGACCTGCGAATGAGTCTCTATGATTTTGAGACAAAAGGTTGTTGTGATGGCTTTGAAAATTACGGGATCAATCGGAATCAGGGTGCCGAAAGTTCTTTAGCTTATTTGATTTCGCATTTAACCGTATTGCAGGCCTATGAAGAATTTTATCAATCTAACGATGCTAATACTTCAGAAAAGGATAGGGCTTTATAGACCATAAAATGAATTTATTCCTGAAAATCCTGATTTCATCGCAGCTTAGAACTGGTGAATTACATCCACCCTTAAAAGACAGCTAAATACAAACAGATGAAAATTGCCATTTTATCACCTATAGCCTGGAGAACACCCCCGGAAAGTTACGGCCCCTGGGAACAGGTAGCTTCCACAATCACTGAAGGCTTGGTGAAAAGAGGACATGAAGTAAGTCTTTATGCCAGCGGTAATTCCATTACTTCCGCAAAATTAAAGGCTACCTGCAATTTACCTTATGAAACAGATAGTTCTGGAGATCCTAAGGTTTCGGAATGTTTGCACATTAGTAATCTTATGGAAAATGCTGCCGATTTTGATATTATCCATAATCATTTCGACTTTCTTCCTCTCACCTATTCCCGACTTATAAAAACTCCCATGATTACCACTATCCATGGTTTTTCTTCTCCTAAGATTATTCCGGTTTATAAAAAATACGATGCTACTGTAGCCTATATCTCTATTTCAAATTCAGACAGGCATAAGGATTTAACCTACCTGGAAACTATTTATCATGGGGTAGATCCGTCACTTTTCAGCTTCAGAAAAAATAAAGAAGACTATTTGCTTTACTTCGGAAGAATACACCCGGAAAAAGGTTTACATATTGCGATCGAAATTGCTGAGAAATCTGGTTACAATTTGAAAATTGCCGGTCTTATTCAGGATGAAAACTATTTTCAAACTGAAATAGAACCAAAAATTAACGGTTCACAAATAAAGTACCTGGGGAATTTAGGAAAAGAGGATCGCAATAACGTTTTAGGTGGAGCAAAAGCTTTGCTTCATCCCATATCATTTGAAGAGCCATTTGGACTGAGCGTACTGGAAGCAATGATGTGCGGCACGCCGGTAATAGCTTTTTCAAAGGGCAGTATGCCGGAACTTATCAAAGATGGAATAACCGGATTCTTAGTTCATGATGTTACGGAAGCTCTATTTGCAGTACAAAATCTTCACCAAATCAACCCTAAAGATTGTAAATTTCATGCGGAAACCAATTTCAGTAGGGATAAAATGATTGATTCTTATGTTGAAGCCTATAAAAAAGTTATTGAAAATTTTTAAAATCAATTCATCAAAGCCGTAAATAATTCATCTAATCCAACCACTGCATAAGTGGAAGAATAATCAGAAATTGCATACGGTAATATAAGACTGTTATTGTGGATGAGGGATCCACAGGAATAGACAACGTTGGGTACATAGCCATTCCTCTCTTCCTCCAGTGGCATTAATATTGGTTCTTCCAGTCGGCCAATCTCTTTTGAAGGATCATCCAGGTCCATTAAAGAAGCTCCAATGCTGTAGCGACGCATGGGACCAACGCCATGAGTGATGATGAGCCAGCCTTTTTCAGTCCATAAAGGAGAGCCGCAATTCCCGATTTGAGTAAATTCCCAGGGAAACCTGGGTTCCTGTATCATTACGGGATTATTCCAAAGCGTAGTTCTATCGGAATACATCAGATAATTATTTACTCCGTCAATTCTGGAAAGCATGGCGTATTTACCTTTGATTTTCTTGGGAAATAAGGCAAGATTCTTATCCTGAGCGCCCTTTCCGTGTAGTGGCATTATGCGGAAGGTATAGAAATCGTCCGTTGATAAAAGTTTAGGAATAATAGTATGGCCATTATAGGCAGTGTATGTGGCATAGACCTTTATGGTATTATCATCTTCGGTAAACCTAACAAACCTCGCATCTTCAATCCCGCGACTTTCAGATTCAGAAATGGGGAAAATTACTCTCTCGGTAATATCAGAATCTTTATGAAACTCAATATCATAAAATGAATCCACCAGCCAGGTGATCTCTTCCAGCGCCATTCTTCTATCCAAAGATATTTCCTGATTCTTCAGGAAAGTTTGCACGGCATTTTTAAGGGAATAATATTCAAACCTATCTGGAAGGTCATCCATGATACTGCTGGTATATTTTTCAGGGATATGCATCTCCCGTAGCTTCTTGACAAACCTCTTTTTATCATAGAGTTTTTTATGCAATATCTCTGCCATATCTATCGAGTCTCCCATTTTGGAAAGATGAAGATTATTATTGGCATCAAGGATCGCCCGTCTAAATACTATGGAAGAAATATGTCCTTCGCCTGTTGCTCTGAAGGAAATAATCACCCTTTTTTCACCTTTTTCAAGATAAGACTGGTCAAAATCTTCAATAATGGAAGGATTAAAAAATGCGGCCGACTCCAATGAGTATTCCATAGTACAATAGGAACCGATAAGCATCTTTCTTTCATCAGAAAGATGATCAAAATTAATCTGCATTCCTTCTATAACTCCACGAATATTGTCACAATGTTTAAAAAAGACTCGTGAAATATTTCTATGACGGCTTGCGAATTCTCTAAGAGTTTGCTCCAGAGCCTGATTAACCTGAATTTCAGTCATTTTTACAATTCTGTTAACCAGATTTCTGGTGCGCAGATCTCCGTTCATAAAATAGCGAGCCACAACCCGGCTGGAATCGGGGAGAAATTGAATATTTTTGCGTTCTACTGAAACTCTCATGGTATTTAAATGACCTTTTTCTAAAGATAGTGGATAAAGAGATAGGAAAAAGATAAAACAACAGACTTCTACCCAGTATTCTAACCGGGCTAATTTACATTTTAGCTATTGTTGTAAACTAAACTTGACATATTGAAATTTTCAACTATATTTATGTAAATATAACTTTACATTTAATCAATTAAACTTGACTATGAAAACACAAAAACATTCAGGAATATCCAAAAACAAGCCTATTACGTTTCATCTGGGTTTATGGACCTTTGCATGGGTATTGAGTATTGCATTTGTAACTTTTGGATCTAAATATCTATGGGAATTCAATCCTACAATTACCGTAATAATGATCTTAATAAGTTCACTGGTAGGAATAGGTGTAATTATTACTAACCGGAAATACATCAAACAAATAGACGAACTTCAAAGAAAGATTTTACTGGACGCGATGGGTGTTTCGTTAGGTGTCGCTGTGATAGGAGGTATTAGTTACTCTATGTTAGACACCACAAATGTAATTGATTTTGATGCGGAGATCTCTCACCTGGTCATCCTTATAGGCCTAACTTATTTAGCTGGAGTACTAATTGGAAACGCGAGATATAAATGAAAAACCGACTTAAGGTATTAAGAGCTGAAAATGATATGACACAGGCTCAGCTCGCCGAAGAAACAGGAGTCTCCAGACAGACCATCAATGCCATCGAAAAAGGTAAATTTGATCCGAGTTTACCTCTGGCTTTTCGGTTTGCGAAACTATTTAAGATGAGTATTGAAGATATATTTGCACATGAAGATTAGATATATCTAAAATCAACTCCTTTATATACTTCAAAAAGTAATGCCTACTGAAAAATAAAATCTCAGTAGGCATTTTTTTTAATGAAGTGAAGGTTTTAACCTGTAATTCACATCAGGAAGGAAATTTAACAACACACTGAATATTATTATATTTTTAATGATATATTGGCCGAGCAGAGACGGAATAAAAGCTCCGTTAATAAAGATCTCATCATAAAAGAACAGCATGGGCGTAAAAGTGAGAACAATATGCACTAGGGCCAGGGGAATTGCAATACGTCTGTAAATATTCAGAGCGAGCATAACACCTATACTGGTTTCCCAGATGGCTAATAAAATAATTGACACCTTAGATGGAATCATCCCAAAAGTTAGCAGGTCAATTGTTTTTCTGGCCAGTGATTCCGCAGGACTTAAATCCGGAAAAAATTTTAGAACACCGAACCACAGATATACGATCCCGACCGAAATTATTAGAATGTTTCTTTTTTTGGGCCTGCTATTCATATTTAGGAGGTATTTTGAAATTCTTTATTACCTTAATTCATCGCTGTATATTATCTGAGAAACTTCTTCGAAATCTTATTTAGACGGATTGGTTTCGGTTTTAGCTTCACCTAAAAGTTCCAGGTATTTTTGATAATTATATTGAGCAATGCTACGACCTAAATTTAAACCTTCAATATTATCAGATTGAATATGATAGCCACCCATCACTCTTGATATACCTGCCATTTCCCCTGCTTTGGTAAAAGTTGGAAATTCAAGAACCACCGGGTCTCCTACATTATCAGGCTCTGTAAGTGCGCCCGGAATTCGCTTTACCTCTACTCCAAACTCATCACTACCCGTAAAAAGTCTTAGAGCTTCTGCACAACCACCACTAATGGTACTGTGTCCTGAAACATAACTTGGAAAAGAAGGACATACAAATGACGCAGGCGAATAAGGTCTCCAGTCCTGTCCTTTCATGGTTACCATCCCTTTTTCAGGTCCGGCCCAACCACGTATGGTCTTATCTTTAAAATAGGCATGTACAAGAGCGTAAGGGCGCGCAAAGTCATAAAACATTTTTGCATCCCAGCAGGCAATGAACCCGTCAAAGGCTACAGATTCTACATAAAAGTACATTTTCACATCTTCATCAAGGGTATGTTGATCTCTAACCGAAACATCCTGGGAAAATACCAGCCAGTGTCCCGCTTGTTGAGCTGAAAGAGGACCATCACGCATAAATTCAACAAGTGCTTTGTTCTCAGGAGTTAAATTCGCCTGTAAATCAACTACTTCCTGTACTTCTTTTTCAAGCTCCTTAGATCCTATAGCTGGAGGAGGTCCCGGACGAAACTGATCAGCTTTCTTTAATAAAAGAGGCTCTACTTTTTGCCAGTAAGGAGTAAGACAACCTGGATTGTATTTTTCTCCGTTTTCATTTATAAAATACTTAGGTTGCCATCTTTTGAGATCGATGTTATTATCAATATCATTCACCGGCATATAACCTGTATAGTCTGAATAAGGAGTTCCATCAGAACCTTCCACTTCACCAAATTGATTTGATCCGTCATGCATCCTTCTTTCGATAACAGTCTGTGCAGCCAGATTTCCAATACCCTCGGGAGTGTTTGGATCTAAAGAATTATTTTCAGGATCCAGTCCTAATTCGAGCATTTTATCCCGAAACATTTTACTGTCAAAAGGATAAAATTTATTTAAAGTTCTATATGCTGCATAACTTATGGCTATCTCTTTATTCTCAAGACTTCTTTCTGTTTCAGGGCGTCTCGACACATCCTTTAAATAAAGCGGACTGGCCTTGTCATCAAAGCGACTCCAGGCATCGAACATGGAAGTAAAAATGAGTCCCAGAAACCTTGAAGTAATGGTAGGCCGAGGTTTGTTAACATCGGTATCGTGAGCAGTTCCCAGAAGTGCCATATAAGACCATTGATAAGCCACATTATCGGCTCCGGTAGGCTCCGTTTTAAGTGGATTATCATTACATAGTTCCGTGGCATTTCCACCGGAAACAAATAAAATTAAAAAAGCAATTGAAGATAAAAGTAATTTGAATTTCATTAGAAGTTATTTTTAGGTAAATCAATTATATGGAATTTTAACTTTGAAATAATTATTATTATATGAATTAAGTATATTCGTTGACGAAACCATTAAATTATCTGATAAGTCTATGAAATGTCTCATTGTTGATGATGATCCCCTAATTTGTGATTTACTGGAGCATTTTTGTAGTAAGACAAAAGGAATAGAAAGCGTTAGTACAGCAGCCTCAGGTTTCGAAACTATCAATCTTATTAATAACTCTCGTTTTGACCTGATATTTCTGGATTTTGATCTACCCGATATTACCGGTAAGGATATTTTAAATATTCTCGATTCTAATATCGCCGTGATTATGGTTACCTCTCATAAAGACTTCGCTTCAGAATCATATAATTACGATCAAATTATTGATTTTCTTGTCAAGCCTATTAATTACTCCCGTTTTTATAAAGGTTTTCAGAAAGCCCAGACATTCTTTGCCAGAAATAAAGAACAGAAAAATCGGATCTTTGTAAAGGAAGGGAGTAAACTAATTAAAATTAATCTGGAGGAAATTAAATATTTTAAATCTGAAGGAAATTATATTTCCATTTTTATGGAAAACAGAAAGATATTGACCTTAATGACCTTAAAGGAACTTGAACATAAACTTCCCGACTACTTTCAAAAGGTCCACCGTTCTTATATTGTCAATCTCAACAAAATAGATTTTATCGACAGTAATGCTATAGAGATCGAAAAAGACCATATTCCCGTTAGCACGAGTTACGAGAAAGAATTACTTAAGAAAATTAATCTTTTAAATTAATATATCTCTCATTTCTAATACAACACAAATAGTAAGCGAAATGCTTATGGAGAGTATCTAGTTTATCTTCATCAACCAAAGCTGCTTTTTTAGGTAGAATTTCTCCAAGCTCGTAAAGCCCCAGGTTATTAATGTGGGTTATAAGTTTATGCAGGATGGCTTCCCACTCTTTTTGATCTTCGGTTTCTGCAGCCTCATAAACACGTTCCAGATAGGTATGAAACTCTTCATGAAGCAGCTTTAGTACTTTTGCGACTTTAGCTGAATCGTTATCATAATTGCTGTAGATATTTGAAAAATCCGGGGCCGGAAATTCATTTTTCCCTAAAAGCTGATAGATACAATCCTTCAAATGTTTTGGATCATATGGTTTCTGAAAAAATAAAGGACTTACTTTTTCCAGATTTTTTGGTTCCAGTGCAGAGGCGATTATGAGCGGACAATTGATCTTTTTGGAATTGACCAAGTCTATTAAGACGGGTTGCAAATTCATATCTTCCAGCATTAAATCACTAATAATTAGATCTGGAGAAATGTTATTGAGTACTTCCAAAGCTTCGTCTAAGTTGTCTGCCTGGTGTAAAGTGATATTATCATCGGCAAGTATATATTTCATTAACTCTACGGTAGAAGGATCGTCTTCAATTAATAAAATGTGATAATTATTAGATAATACCGGTAATATAATTTGTCTTGAAGTTTGGTCCTGGCTGCCATTCTCAGCACCTGCAAGACTTACAGGTATTTGAATACGAAATTCCGATCCCCTGCCCTTTCGGGATTTTGCCTCCAGCTCTCCGCCAAATAGTTCAGTTAATTGTTTTACTATGGAAAGTCCCAGGCCATAACCGCTATATCTGCCGGACAAATCTTCTTTCTCTCTAAAAAACCGGTCATTAATCCGACTAATATTTTCAGACTCGATACCTATTCCCGTATCCTTTACTTTAATTTCCAACAATGGAGTTTCAGACTGAAAATTTGCAATTCTGGCCGAAAGATAGATCTCTCCTTCCCTTGTGTATTTAAGTGCATTTATAACCAGATTGGTAACTATCTGAGAAAGGCGCAGTGGATCTATTTTAAACTTATGCTGTTCCAGTTCATTATCAAGTTGCAACTCAAAGACTAAGCCTTTCTGAACCGCTTCAAACTGATAGCTGGAATGAATGTCTTTTAAAAGCCTGGCTATATTTGTTGATTTACGGGTGATTTGTAATTTTCCTTCTACAAGTTTTTGATGGTCCAACACATCATAGACCAATCCCGCTAGGTTATTCGCGCTTTTTTCCAGGGAATTAATTATTGGAAGCTGAGCTGGAGAAGGTGATTGTTTATACAAAATTTGAGTAAGACCCAAAATGGAATTGAGAGGTGTTCTCATCTCATGGCTCATATTCTGTAAAAATTCATCACGCTGCTGTTTCGCTTCCTTTTCCTGTTTCAGAGATTGATTCAGTACCTCGACATTTTCATCTATCCGGGCTTTCATTTTTGTAAATGATTTGGCAAGAATCCCTATTTCATCTTTTCTGTTAACCGGCAAATGAATGTTATTGCTCAATCCTTTGTCATAATTGCTAATCGCTCTTGTAATCTGAGTTATTTTCTTTGAAAGAAAACTGGTGAAGATCAGCGAGATTAGAATAGAGATCAAGCACACAATAAGCAAGGTTCTTAAGCTATATGCGCGCACTGTGCGGGCACTTTCCAGAAGGACCTGCTGTTCTATAGATGAAATTAAATAAACCTTTCTCCTACCCTTGAAATATTCCAGTTCCTTTATAAACGAAAGATACGATTGATCATGAGCCTGTAATAAATCAAAATTTTCATCCCTTCCGGTAATTTTATTGGGATTGATATTAAAGTCGGAATAGAAATTAAAATCCTTCCCATTTTGACTCGCGAACTGCTCCTCTTCATTTGGAGAATATAAATACTGTCCATTTGAATCAATTAAATAAAATTGAGTGTCACTGCCGGCAATATGTCTGAAGGATTGATATAATCTATTCATATCAACATTAATGACCAGAACTCCCATAGGTTCTCCGGAATCCTTAAAAATCGGGCTTGCCGCTCTTAAGGTTGGAGTAAAAGGTTCACTTATTACTCCATATTCCTCATTAAGATTAATTTCTGAAAAATAGAATTCTCCCTTATCTATCTCGAGACTTTTTCTGAAATATTCCCGATCTCCTTTTTCCTGTAAGGTATCTGATTTAAAAACCTGATCATTTATTTTATCAAAACGAATGACCTCTTTTCCATTATTTTCAACTCCAATCCATCTTATCTGGAAATAGGAAGCTTTATTCTGAAGTGTAATTCGGAATAACTGTTCAATATCTGAAGTGCTTTCAGCAGAAGGATTTTTCACATAATGCTGAAGCGTTGGGCTATTGGCTATTACTGCAATATCATTGGAAACTTCATTCAATAAAGCATAAAAAGCCTGCTCAGCCATTTCAGAAGAGTGCCTGATGCGATCCTGGGAATATTCTTCTATAACTCCGGAGGCTTTCTGAAAAACCAAATATCCCGATATAAGAATTGAGAAAATAATCAGTGCTGTAAAAAAGAGGGCAAAACGGATTACTATGGAATACCGAAACTTCAAGCTAAATGAATATGAGAATATAGTCCAATGTATGTTTTATTTAGATTCAAAACAAACCTGCATAATAGGGTCAATAGTTAGGTTCCTGAATTGCAGCAATAAGACACGGGTAAATTAAGCCCATATTCTTCTCAAAAAATGACAATGGTCATAAAATAAACTAAACACAGCTTCTATTTTTGTAAACCAACTATAAAAGGCTCTCAAGACACCCACTTTATAAGAATTTCCATCAATGAAAATACTCCCTTCTCAAACAGAAGAATTAAAGGATAAGGTACAGAAACTTAAAAAGGAAAAGAACGCTGTGGTTCTTGCCCATTATTATCAGGAACCAGCGATAAAACAGGTTGCCGATTTTGTTGGGGACAGTCTGGAGCTTTCAAAAAAAGCAGCCCAAACCAGTGCTGGGATCATCGTTTTTGCCGGTGTTCATTTTATGGCTGAAACGGCTAAAATCCTGAATCCCGAGAGAAAAGTTCTCCTACCCGATCTTAATGCGGGATGTTCTCTGGCCGATAGTTGCGAACCAAAGAGTTTTAAGAGTTTTCTTGAGGATCACCCAGACCATGTAGTGGTGACCTATATAAATTGTTCGGCTGAGATCAAAACCATGAGCGATATCGTTTGTACTTCTTCAAATGCGGTACGGATCATAAATTCAATACCGAACAATAAAAAGATAATTTTCGCTCCCGATAAGAACCTTGGAGATTATCTCATTAAAAAGACCGGGCGGGGAATGCTTCTCTGGGATGGTTCCTGTATGGTTCATGAAGCTTTTTCTATTGACAAATTACTGGAACTACACAAAAAATATCCTTCTGCCAGGATTATCGCACATCCGGAATCTGAAAGACATATACTAAGGGCAGCCTCTTTTATTGGATCTACCTCAGGATTAATACAGCATTTAGCTGAAAGTGAATGGGATACTTTTATCGTGGCCACTGAAGCTGGTATTCTCTATGATATGCAAAAATATTTTCCTGATAAAACTATCATTCCAGCACCTGCAAAAGAAAATAACAGTTGTGCTTGCAGTGAATGTGCTCATATGAAGTTGAACAGCCTGGAGAAATTATATGCATGTCTAAAAGATGAAACTCCAGAAATTATACTGGAGGAGGAATTAATTAAAAAAGCAGCACTCCCTATCAATAAAATGCTAGAATTATCCAATTGATATGTTATTCCAAACCGATATAGCAATAGTAGGTTCAGGTATTGCCGGGCTCTCTTTTGCCATAAAATTAGCAGAGAAAAGACCAGATTTAAATATATCCATTTTCACTAAAGAAAATTTTGATTCTGGCAACACCGCCAGGGCTCAGGGAGGAATAGCCGTTGTTCTGGACCATAATAAACAGGACAGTTTTAAATCACACTTTAAAGATACCATTAAAGCAGGAAAGGGGTTCAACGATCCAGATATTGTAAAAATGGTAGTAGAGCAGGCGCCCGACAGACTTACTGAACTTATTGAATGGGGTAGTAAATTTGATATTTCTTCTGGCGGAGATTTTGATCTTGGCCTGGAAGGTGGACATTCATATAACAGGATATTACATAAACAGGATTTCACAGGACTTGAAATCCAAACAAAGTTACTAGCAAAAGTTGTTTCCTACCCTAAAACCCAAATGTTATCTCATTATTTTGTGACAGATCTTATTACCGAATCTCAGGATGGAGTTTCAACCTGTATTGGGATAAGAGCTCTGGATATCAATAATAATATTCTCAGTGAAATTAAAAGCAGAGTGACTCTTCTTGCCACGGGAGGAAGTGGAAAGCTATTTAGTAACACCACCAATCCGCCAGTAGCAACGGCCGATGGGGTTGCGATGGCCTTCAATGCCGGAGCCAGGATTGCCGACATGAATTTTGTGCAATTTCACCCTACAGCTTTGTATCAAAAAGACACCTTACCCTTTTTCCTTATCTCTGAAGCAGTAAGGGGCTATGGAGCTTATATCATAAATAAAAATGGAAGAAGATTTCTATATGATCATGATCAGCGTGGAGAACTGGCCACAAGAGATATTATTTCAGCCGCCATTTTAAAAGAACTTGCAAAAACCAAAGATCAAGATGTTTATTTGGATTGCCGACATTTGGATCAGAGAAAATTCGCAACTCATTTTCCAACCATTATTGAACATTGCAGGCAAAAGGGAATAAATGTAAAAATAGATGCAATTCCTGTAATTCCTGCTGCCCATTATCAATGCGGAGGAATAAAGGTTGATAAAAATGCACAAAGCTCTATTAAAAATCTTTTTGCTTCGGGAGAGTGTAGCCGTACAGGTCTTCATGGCTCAAATCGCCTCGCCTCCAATTCACTTTTAGAAGCTCTGGTATTCTCGCATCAAGCAGCTAAATTCATAGTGCCCAGGATCGATAAAATTAATCGGCAACCAGGTTCGATATCTATGGAGAGTAGCAGTATAAAACGAGAAAAAATGGATGAAACTCTGGAGCAATTAGCAGATACGCTAAAAAGCCTCATGACCTATGAAATGGTTTATCTCTCCCCTGTTTCTGAGAAAAATTCTGTTCTGGAAGAGCTGGCGATAATGAGATATATGTTGGCTAAAACATTTGATAACAACACCTTCAGCCTTGAGTATTATGAACTTCGTAATCTTATAATCGCTGCAGAACTTGTTCTTAAGCATGCCGTTCTTTTTGAAGAAAGACAGGCAATAATAAAAAGGGCTTTGTCTTAATCGAATATTCGCCAGGAAATAATATAAACCATTACTAGTAATTGAAAACAAAATTACATTTAGTTGAATGTGAAATTGGTGTAATAAAAAAAGTGATCGTTTACTCGGAAGATACTCTTAAAACCTCGGCCCTATGGCAGAGCAGTTTAAATAAAAAAATAGATCAGGTTTAAATCTCACAACACTTATAAAACTTCTGGAAAGAAAACCTTTTAATAAAAGCTCAGCTTTTCCTGGTATTTGGGGTTACTCTTTTCTAAATGGTAAGCGGGGCTTTCATGGAGTAAAAATAGCTTGAATACCCCTTAGATATTATCAATTTTAAGCACAAATCCCTTTTTATGAATGTTTTCAATCTTTACGGAAGGATCTTTTTGAAGATACTTTCTAAGATGCGAAATAAAAACATTTAAACTTTTACGGTTAAAATAATCATTCTCTCCCCATATTCCAGTAAGAATTTCCTTATGGCTGGTAAGTTTATTCTTATTCTTAACGAGATATTGCAAAATATCGCTTTCGCGTCCCGTAAGGGAAATCGTTTCATTCTCCAGTTTTAATTCATTACGCGATGGATTTAAATCATACCTGCCAATTTTGTAGCTCGTGTTCTCCGGGTCAGAATCTGGTTTAGAAACAGCCATTCTCGATAAAATCGCCCTGATTCTCGCAACCAGCTCTTCTTCGTCTATCGGTTTTTTAAGATAGTCAACGGCTCCAATTGAAAATCCTTTCAGAACATCCACTTTGAGCGATCTTGCGGTAAGGAATAAAAAGGCAAGGTCGGGATAAGAGTTCCTGATCTTTTTGGCCAGTTCAAAACCATCTATATCGGGAAGCATGACATCCAGGATGGCAAGATCATACTGCCGGGATTCTATTTCCTTTAGTGCGCTTTTTCCTGTTTTCGCCCAGGATACCTCAAAATTCTTAATTTTCAGGTATTCTGAAAGCAGGTAGCCTAATGATTCATCATCTTCAACAAGGAGTATTTTATTTTCAGTTTGCATGAGTAACCGGTAAAATTATTGAAACTTCAGTTCCTATATTTTCTTCACTTTCCACTTTGATAGTTCCTTTATGGCGCTTCACAATTTCTTTGACATAACTCAGACCCAATCCATAACCTTTTACCTTATGGAGGTTGCCATTCGAAACGCGATAATATTTTTTAAAGATATGTTCCTTCTCTTTTTTAGAAATTCCTATTCCATTATCCTTTATTGAAATTATTATCTTCTTTTCCCTTTTCCAGGCCTTCAGATAAATTTCGGGAGTTTCAGAATATTTCCGGGCATTATCCAGCAAATTAAAAACGGCATTCTCCAGATGCGAAATTTCAGCTTTTACCCAAATTTCTTCTTCTGCTATATCACATTGAAATTTACTTTCCTCCACAGCCGCGATCATTTTAAAATTTTCACACCACTTAATTAATAATGGCCTGAGATCTACTTTATTCAATTCAAAAAGGTTTTTCCTGGATTCAAGATTTCCCAATTCCAGAACCAGGTCTATATGCTTCTTCAATCGTTCTACCTGCTGCCTTATCATAGAAATGACCGGCTTTTGGTTTTCCTGCATATCTTCCTCCAGGATTTTGGTGGCCAAGCCAATTGAAAATAAAGGAGTTTTAAGCTCATGAGTGAGATTATTAATAAAATTATTAGTGGTGGTAATAACATTGCTTTGCCAGTAAAATGATTTCAATATCCAGATAACCACAAAAATTATAGCAACGATAAAAAGGATACTGGGCAGTGTTAATCCGTTTAACTGAGATAGAAAATAGCCGTTAAGATCTTCAAACTGTAATTCCAGAATAAGAGGTTTCTGTATTAATTCCGGGAGATAACCTTCAATCGAGATAGGATATCTTATTAGTTCCTCTTCATTAGAAAAAGAATGAGGTGAATGAAGATAATCAAGGGTATCGCGGGCATAAAGGCGATAAGAAAAGTCAGTGTCTATCCCATTCTTTATAAAACTCTCTTTAATAAAGTCATTGAGAAAATGCTGTGAGGCATCTTTTACTTTGTCGTCACTTAGATTAAAATAATTGTCTTTGGTAACCGCCTGAGCCACTAAAAAGGACAATTGATTTTCTGTACTAAGGTCCACCTTAATATCCTCTGCGACTCGCACTATTTTCCGATCAAACTGAACCTTCGCCAGATTTAATCCTATTTTCAAATACTGGTACTGGACAATAAATAAACCCAGAACAGAAATTATGAAAATGCCTATATATATTCTTCTTCTCTTCAAAATTGTATTTCTATATTACTCAAATTTATCTTTTCTGAAGGAATATTAATTTTTTATTAGTTCCCTTAACCTTTCATTAATCTTTCTTGACCATCACTTAGTCTTTGGATATGCTAATTCAGCATACCTTGGCCATAAATCCGGCATACCTGAAAATTGGTGTTTAACTTAAACCTATCTATGAAATTAAAAAATACCCTACTTATTGTTTTTATTCTTAGCCTGAGTTATACACAATTAAAAGCTCAGGGTTGTGTGGCCATCAGACATTTTTCCTCTAGTGCGGGAAATACTCTGGAAAGCAATTTACTAAATGAAGGTGATTTTCAAGTAGGAATGAACTACAGGTATTTTAGATCCTTTCGACATTTCCGGGGAACCGAGGAAGAACCAGACCGCGTATCCAGCGGAACAGAGGTAGTAAATAATTCCAATTCATGGGATTTTATGGTGAATTACGGGATTACCGACAGACTTTATTCCAGTATAATAATTCCTATGGTAATTAATACCAGATCCTCTTTATACGAGCACGGAAGGGAAGAGCGTCATACAAGCTTTTCAAGAGGTCTTGCTGATATTCGTGTTGGCTTAGGCTATTGGCTTCTTGATCCTTCCAGTCATACAAATGGCAATATTGCTTTGGGTGCAGGAATTAAGCTTCCTACCGGCAATTATCAGGCTACAGATATCTTTTATAATATAGGACCGGAAGGTAGTCCGGAAGTTAGACCTGTAGATCAATCTATTCAACCCGGGGATGGAGGTTTTGGAATAACGCTGGACTTTCAGTTCTATCAAAAAGTGGCAGAAAAACTCTTTGCTTATGGTGGTGGATTTTATCTTATAAATCCGAGAGAAACCAATGGTATCAGGACCTTTAGGGAAACCTTGAGTCCCATTCTGGAAAATGAATCTATCATGTCGGTTCCAGATCAATATTCTATAAGGGCCGGTTTAAATTATACCATCTCAAATTCCTTTTCTACTTCCCTTGGAGCGACTTATGAAGGAGTTCCAGTGGAAGATATCATTGGGGGCAGCGAAGGTTTCAGGCGACCCGGAAATGTATTGGCAGTAGATCCGGGGATTGCATTTGTCATGAATAATTTTTCGTTAAATCTAAATGTGCCGGTTGCTGTTCGCAGAGAAAGACCACAAAGTTTAACAGATCTTGAAACCCAGGAATTGACAGGAAATTTTCGTCAGGGAGATGCGGCATTTGCCGATTATTTAATAAACGTAGGAATCTCGTATAAGATTCCGGGCAATAAAAATAAAATAGAGGAACTCGAGAGTAGCTCTAAAGTTGATTTTAATGGTTAATAAAAGTAATTCCTGAGTAGCAGTTAAAGTCCATAACTCCTGCTATTCAGGATTAAGGTTTAGTTTTGGAATAGTTTTAAAGCTCACAACACTTATAAAACTTCGAGAAAGTAAACCTTTTAATAAAAGCTCTGCAATACTGCAGGGCTTTTATTATTTTTAAGCGTATTAATCCTAAACAAAAATGAATAAGTTTTTAAAAGAGGTGATCAATCAGGCTCGTCAGGGCATGGCTGAAGGTGGAATTCCTATAGGCAGCGTTATTGTGTATAAAGGAGAGATTATTGGAGCCGGGCATAATAAAAGAGTTCAAAAGGGAAGTGCCATTTTACATGGCGAAATGGATGCTTTAGAAAACGCAGGACGGCAGCCGGCATTTGTCTATAAGGAATGTGTTCTCTATACTACCCTTTCCCCCTGCCCCATGTGTACGGGTGCCATTTTGTTATATAAAATCCCCAAGGTAATAATAGGTGAAAATCAAACCTTTATGGGAGCCGAAGACCTGCTTCGAAAAAATGGTGTGGAAGTGGAAGTTTTAAACGATAAGGAATGTATTGATATTATGACAGAATTTATTGACAGCAATCCGAAACTCTGGAATGAGGATATTGGCGTATAAATTTAGGTTTTTCCGAAAGATCAATCTTAAGCCGAAGAAGGTTTAATAATAGATCTTCCACTTCCCTTCTTCTTTCAGCTGATAATTATCCAGATATGGTTTTAGTGAATCAGGCAGATTTCTATTCCGCCGTAGAATGATAATATTATCATTCTTTTTAAGAAATTCCTCAAATCTGTTATAATCCTCAGGATTTTCAATGTCTATATAAGTTTCTTTATAGGCATCATCCTTTTCAAATAAAACCTCCCTTTTCGCATTAAAATCATCTTTATGTACGGTAATCACAGGGCGATCAAGGTAAAACTGAATAGAAGGTAATCTGTAATCATAAACCAGAATATTCCGTACCCCATCCAGTTCCTTGCTCTTAATTTCTTCAGCAAGTTGCTTGGTAGTGTTGATCATATATGGATTTTGATTCCCTACAAATGCAAAGGCGAGCAACATACAAACTGTGAAAACTACTCCTAATCCCAGAAGTCTGATTTCACGGGATTGCTTCGAATATTTGAGAAAATAGAAGCCCCCAATAGCAGCCACAGCGAATAGAATTCCAATAGCCAGGAGGCTTAAAGAAATTACATTCATAATCTTCAAAACAGGTAGGGCTATCAGAAAAAGTAGAAATAGCACCAGATACGTGTTTATATAATATTTAAGCCATTTTTCAGAAGTCTCTTTCCAGAGATATCCTGCTATTACAGCAACGAGTGGATAAACCGGAAGGATATAAAGAATAAGTTTGGAAGAAAACAGAGAAAACAACATGAATATCACTCCGGCCGACCACAATAAAACTTTCAGGTTTTTCTTATCCTCAGCTTCAATTCCTTTGAACCTTCTAAAGATCATGATTATTGTAAAAATGAACCACGGTATTCCCACCATAGGTCCATAAGCAAAGAAGTACCAGAAAGGTTTACTTCTGTGAAAAGTATCGGCATCGAGCGCGCGATCCACAGTGTGTTTCATAAAAAAGTAGTTCCATAATTCCGGAGTTTCCCTTATAATAACAATAAACCAGGAGGCGGAAACCAGTACGAATAAAAGAAATCCTAAGATATGATGAATCGAAATCCTGAATTTGTCTTTATATATAATTTTCCACGGAATAGTGAATGCAAGAACCGGTAGAATTATCACCGGACCTTTTAATAGAAATCCTAATCCCATGAGGAAAAAACATAGGTATAAATAGAATGTTTTTGATTTTAATTTATAAATCAGCCAGGAATATATACTTCCAATCACCACGGTAGTGAGATATGCATCTGTGGTTAAATTTCTGGTGGCAATAAGAACAATGGGGAATGTAAAAAATATGACTGCAGAGCTAAAAGCGATCTTTTCATTTTTAAATAGAAGCATTGCCAGTTTGAACACGAGTAAAAGCTGTACGATCAATGCTACCTGTAAAAATATCCTTGCACCAAATTCATTGATTCCGAATATCTTATACCCTACTGCAGTGATCCAGTAAGCAAGGGGTGGCTTGTGAAAATGCTGGATTTCCATAAGCCTGGGATGAATAAAATCACCCGTCTTCACCATTTCCCGGGGAATTTCAGCATAACGGGCTTCACTACTTTCGGTAAGACCCCAACTACCTAATCCAATACTTACAATTACGAATACAAAAAGGAGGAAGAAATAAAATCTGGTTTTCAAAATATCGTTTCTTGATTTCAGACCTCGAAATTAGGCAAAATTTATTTTTAAAGAATAAAAGAAGCCTTGTTAATTATTAAAATTGAACGAAGAAAAAACAACAAGCTTCGTAATTTTGCGTTGAGATTAAACCCAACAAAAAGATCCTACCCCATGAAAAATTTCAAATTAGTTCTCATTCTTTTAGGAATAAGTCTTATCCTCTCGTGTGATAAGGACAATGACGACATTTCGCTTTCTGCGGTTGAAGCGAATAAACTATCTATGATTGTAAAACAGGGAGAATGGAAAATTTCCAGTTTTGTATTAAACGATGCTGAACATACGGCATCTTATACCGATTACCTTTTCACTTTTGAAGAAAACAATAACCTTAAAGCTACTTCTTCCACAGATCAGCAAATCGGGACCTGGAGGGTTAGCAACGATTCAGGAAGTGAATTTGACTCGTATTATGATGTTGATTTTAATCTATTCTTTACCTCTGATAGTAAATTTGGAGAAATAACCAATAACTACGATGTGATTTCGGCCACCAATCAGGAGATACGATTAAGCCTACAGGAGAATCAAAATGGAAACACAGGCCTGCTAACTTTTAGCCGCAATTAAACCTTCTATTTTAATAAACAAATTAACCCGAACCCGGTTTTAAAACAATCGGTTTCGGGTTTTATATTTCTGCACTTATTTCATTAACTTGCTCTGGCAATTTAAAATTATAAGAATTAATATGGAAGAATATACAGCTTCGGAAGAGAGATACAATAAAATGAAATTTCGCCGGTGTGGGAAAAGTGGTATTAAATTACCTCTTATTTCGCTGGGTTTATGGCACAATTTCGGAGATAATGACGATTTTGAGAACGCGCGAAATATACTCCGCACTGCTTTTGATAATGGGATCACTCATTTCGATCTTGCAAATAACTATGGCCCTCCATATGGTTCTGCCGAAAAGAATTTCGGAAAGATCTTTAGTCAGGATTTCAAAAAATACAGAGATGAATTAATCATTTCTTCTAAGGCAGGCTGGGATATGTGGCCAGGGCCTTACGGTGATTTTGGCTCACGTAAATATTTAATTGCTAGTCTGGACCAGTCATTAAAGCGTATGGGCCTAGACTATGTGGATATTTTCTATCACCATCGCCCCGATCCGGAAACGCCTCTTGAAGAGACTATGGGAGCTCTGGACCAGATTGTAAGGCAGGGTAAAGCTTTGTACGTGGGGATTTCTCAATATAATGCAGAAGATACCGCTAAGGCAGCCAAAATACTTAAAGAGCAAAAAACTCCATTCCTCATTCATCAGCCAAGATATAATATGATGGACCGCTGGGTAGAAGATGGACTTTTAGATACCCTAGAGAAAATTGGAATTGGGAGTATTGTATTTTCTCCGCTTGAACAGGGAATCCTTACGTCAAAATATCTTCACGGAATTCCGGAAGATTCCCGTGCCGCAACAGAAGGTAGTTATCTTGATAAATCCCAGATTACAGATGCGGTAGTAAAACAAGTACAGCAATTAAATGAAATGGCTGAAAAACGTGAGCAGAGTCTTGCGCAAATGGCTGTATCCTGGCTGCTTAAAGATGAGAGAGTCTCTTCTGTTTTAGTTGGTGTGAGTAAGGTCTCTCAGCTTAAAGATAATATTGAAGCGATAAACAATATTGATTTTACCGCTGAAGAGCTCCGAAAAATAGATGAAATCCTAAAAGAATAATTTATTGAATATAAACTTCAAGAAGTTCGGCATTATCGGCCTCTAGCTGAATTCTTTTGGTACAGGCCGGGATGAGTAAACTTTGTCCTTTTTTAAGGGTTTCGGTGTTTTCACCAATACTTATCCTGGTTTGACCTTCTACTGCTATAAAGATCACGAAAGAATCTAAATTCGAATAGTCTTTTTCTATATTCCCTTTAACCGGAAGATAATTAGTAGTAAAATATTCACAGGAAGCAATCTCTGAAGATTGATTTTCCTCTTTCTTATAATTCAGTTTATAATCGTCTTTTTTCTCAAAATCAATAGCATCCAATGCTAAAGCAGTATGCAGATCCCTGCTTTTTCCTTCTGAATCTACCCTGTTCCAGTCGTAAATGCGATAAGTAATATCAGAAGTTTGCTGAATTTCAGCTAAAAGAACTCCCCCGCCAATCGCGTGAACCTTTCCGGTATTTATAAAAACCGAATCTCCCTTTTTTACTTCTTCAAAATTAAGCAGCTCGGTGATCTTTCCGTTCTCAAGGTATTCCAGATATTCTCGTTTATCCAGATTCTTATTAAAACCAATGTTAAGCCTGGAACCTTCATCGGCCTGCATTACATACCACATTTCGGTTTTTCCAAAGGAATTATGCCTTTGCTTGGCCAGTTCATCGTTAGGGTGTAACTGTACAGAAAGGTCGGTCTTGGCGTCTATAAATTTGATAAGAAGTGGAAAATCATCTCCAAACTGTTTATAAATCTCATTTCCTACAAGTTCTCCTTTGTATTCTGAAATTAAGTCCTTAAGATTTTTCCCTTTTTCCTCACCTTTTTCAACTACCGAAATATTTCCTTCTACTCCGGATATTTCCCAGCTTTCCCCAACCTGCTCGCGGTTCGTGTTTTTATTGAGTATATTTTTCAGCTTACTTCCACCCCATATTTTATCCTGAAGAATTGGTATAAATTTAATTGGATAATTGATCATTTTACTTAGTTTTTTCTTATCAAATATAAGTTTCTGTACAGTCTTTCCTTATGGGTGTTCCCAACCGGATTCATATCTATTTCGTCAATTTTTTCAACTTTAAAAGTTGAAAATGTATTTTTCATTTCGGCAGTCTCTTCCTGGGTAGCAAGAAGAAGAAATTTGTTTTGTTGAGGAATTTCAAATCCCTCTCCGTTCCATAGCACTTTTATTGGTCTGCCGTATTCCCAAATTATTTCGGGAGTAAAACCCTTAAATTCATACACCGGCATTGGATCTTTTTCAATGTACATATCCACTTTCCTTATACTTGTATACTGCGGATTTACTTCAATCTTATTCGCCATGGGCAGGCCAAAGAATATTATACTAATTATAAACCAGATACTCAAGTAAAACACGTGCTTAAACCTGTTCCTTCTTAAGTAGAATATCATATAGGCCCCTATAATGAAAAGACAGCATGAAGTTACCACAAACCAGGGCATCACGTCCTGAATTTGTTCCCTAAAATAAAGTATTCCTGCAAATGGAAAAACAAGTCCTATAATTGCAATTAGTACAAAATTGAAATAGACCACCCATTTTTCCTTTTTAGGGAGCATATCAAATCGTCTGAAAAGATATTCTATATAAAATGCGGTATTTATCGCCAGCGGGATTAAAACCGGCAGTAAATAGCGCGATTTCTTTTCAGGAATGATAGACAAGAGGACAACCGAAGCTAAAGTCCACCACAAGGTGAATTTATATCCCTGTTTATTAAAAACACGGTTTTTTAAATATGGATATAAAAGACTTACAAAAGCTGGAATGGTCCATATGCCGCTTTGGATTACGAAACTCCAGTAATAATAAAACGGACGAACATTATAATCTAACCATCTGCTGGTTTCCTTCTCTGTGATCCTTGAAACCGCATGAGTATCGAAAAAATACACATATAAACTCCATGATGCCGATAAGACTGCGGCAACGATCAGCATTAATATTAAGGGTTTCCAGATACCTTTAAATTTTCTGTATTTATATACCGCTCCATAAGCTATTAAAAATGGCAGGAACAACGCATAAATTGAAACCGGGCCTTTACTCAGGAAAGAACATCCAATAAATAAACCTGCCAGCCCGGCATTCAGATATCTTTCTTCATCTTCAGAAACCAACTTTATAAAAGCATAAATAGCCATTATTATCCAGGCATGCGTATGAATATCCCACTGCCCGTCTCTACCGGAAAGAAGAATATAAAAAGAAGTTGAGGCAATTAAACCGGAAATAAACGCGAATTTCCTGTGTGCGGTTAATTTTAATGCGATCTTATATATAAATACCACGGTAAGAGTTCCCATAATCGCCGAAGGAAGACGCAGGGCGAAAAGGCTTTTCATCCCGAAGATTAGCATGGAAATAGCAGTCATCCAGGTTGGCAATGGAGGCTTCTCATATCTTGGCTCATTATTCATGGTGGTAAAGAACCAATGTTTGAGATTGATCATTTCCCGCGCCGTAACAAAATTCCTGGCTTCCATGATATTCACATAAATAGCATCAAGATTCACGAAAAATATCGCGAGGCAAACCAGCACCAATAAAAGAAGATAATTATCCTTTAATTTCATTCTTTAAAATAAACATATTACGAATATACATTACAACTCCAATTCCATGACCCAATAACAAAACGGGATCACGACGAAACGCACCATATACAAGTATTAGAGTGGATCCTACAAGGCTTAAAAACCAAAATCCCATAGGCAAAGATGATATTCTTTTCTTTTCAGAATATACCCACTGATAAACAAACCTTAAGGTAAAAATTAATTGGGCAAAAGAACCCAGAA
>JAGXII010000108.1 GCA_024635735.1 Christiangramia sp.
GCTTAACTCTGCAGCTTTCTGAGCAAATGAATGAACTGGCAGAAGTTTTTATAGATGATATTAAATTATCCGGATATCTCGCTGCCGACATCTCCCAGATTTCGATGAAGGATTTTGAAATGAAATCAAAACTTCAAGCGAATTTAGGAGAGGCAATTAAACTGGATCGGGAATTGAACCCTGTTATAGATCCAACTCCGGGAATTAAGCTAAATAAACTGGTTGGCCTGGCAATAAATACGCTCAAAAACCCTGAGGGCGCTCAAATTGATGACTCTCCCCAGGCTCTTGCCAGTAAAAGTCTGGAATTGACAGGCTATAAATTTTTTAGAACAGACTTAAGCCTAAACGATACCGAAATAACTAATTTCCTTAATTTCTGTTCAACAGATGGTAGATTCAAGCACCTTGTTATTAATGAAAATGCCTTTGCGCTTATTGAATATCTTCAAACCCGAATTCATGAATTCAGGGAAACAAGAGGGTATCTCCTGAACAAAACCAGAGATATTCCAGGATAAATTTACTTTTTATTTAAACTTTTTCATTTTTCCATAGTCCTAAATAAGAATTCTTAAACCGTTTTGGTTTAGTATTTGCTTTATAGAATTAAAACCGATATGAAAAAGACCCTTTTTCTTCTATTTGCAGTGATAGGATTATCCTCTTTTACTGCTAAAATTCATAAAACATATTTAAGTGTTACTGAGATAGAATACAGTAAGGAAGATGAAAGTCTCCAGATTGTTTCCCGCGTTTTTATTGATGATTTTGAAAAAGTTCTCAATAAACGATATGGGAAGGATATTAGCCTTTCGTATAAAGAAGACCTTAAGAATCATAAGGACCTGATGGAAAAATATTTGCAGGACAAGCTTCATATTAAAATTGAAGGCAAACCTGTTTCTTTTTATTTGCTGGGAAGTAAGTTTGATGCAGACCAGATTGTTATGTTTATTGAAGCCGATAAGGTAAAAGACTTTAAAAAGATACAGGTTGAGAACCTGATCCTTACCGATCTTTTCGATTCTCAGAAGAATATTGTGAATATAAAGAAGGATTCTACTGTCAAGAGTATGCTTTTGATGAAGGATGATGAAGAAGAAACGGTAATTTTCTGAAAAAGACCTCTTTCAAAAAATAGAAAATAATTACTTTTAGCAATCTTAAAATTAAAACAACATAAATGAAGAGATTAAACTTGTTATGCTCCTTGTTTCTGATGTTCGTTTTTGCCGGGTTATCAGCCCAGGAAACAGATCAGAAGCCCCAGGAGGGACACACAAACCAGAACAAATTCAGGCAGATGTACATGGAGTTCGCCACTCCAAACCAGTATCGAACCGCTTCAGGTGCTCCCGGACCGGCTTATTACCAGAATGAAGCCGATTATAAGATGGATGTCGTACTTGACGACAAAAACTCTGTATTAACGGGAGAAGAAACAATTACTTATCATAATAATTCTCCTCAGGACCTGGAATATCTTTGGATCCAGTTAGACCAAAACATTCGTAAAAAAGATTCTCCTTCCTTGAAAAAGGATGGGGACGGTATGGCTCCTGCGACGTCAGCTGCGCGATTTGCAAATCAATGGCTTGAAGAACCTTTTGATGGTGGATTCAATATTAAGGAAGTTTCTAAAGATGGAAGTCCTTTGAAGTATACCATTAATCAGACTATGATGCGTGTTGATATGCCCGCTGCATTAGAAGCCGGTGAAAGCTACACTTTCAACATCAAATGGTCTTACAATATCAATAACCACGTAACAAATCGTGCAAGATCTGGATATGAATTTTTCCCTGAAGATGGGAATAAAGCATACCAGATTGCTCAGTTCTTTCCAAGAATGGCGGTTTACAATGATGTAGAAGGATGGCAGAATATGCAATTCTGGGGAAGCGGCGAATTTGCTCTTCCATTTGGAAACTATGAAGTAAATATCACGGTTCCTGCAGATCATATTATGGAAGCTACCGGGAAACTTCAAAACCGTAAAGAAGTATATTCAAAAGAAATGATGGATCGTTATGAAAAGGCACAGAAGTCTTTTGATAAGCCGGTGATCATTGTTACTCAGGAAGAAGCTGAAAAAGCTGAAAAAGGTTTTTCTAATAAAACTAAAACCTGGAAATACAAAGCAGATAATGTACGTGATTTTGCATTTTCCACTTCAAGAAAATATATCCTTGATATGATGGCAACAGATGTAATGGGTAAAACTGTTATGGCTGTGTCTTTATATCCTAAAGAAGGTAACCCGCTTTGGGAAAAATGGTCAACCCGAGTGGTAGCCAGTACTCTGCAAAGTTATTCCAATCATACTTTCCAGTATCCTTATCATAAAGCAATCTCTGTACATGCTAAGAATCAGGGAATGGAATATCCTATGATTTGCTGGAATTATGGTCGTCCCGATGAAGATGGAAATTATAGCGACAGGACTAAATTTGGAATGATGAGTGTAATCATTCATGAAGTGGGGCATAACTTCTTCCCGATGATCGTAAATTCAGACGAGCGTCAATGGGGATGGATGGATGAAGGTATCAATACTTTTGTTCAATATATGGCAGAGCAGGAATTTGGAGAAAAGTACCCCGATGCGGTTGCGCCAATGGAAAATTATCCTTCAAGAAGAGGTCAGCCTCATAAGATTGTCCCTTATATGAAAGGGAACCAGTCCTACATTGCTCCAATTATGGCAAATCCTGAAGAGGTCTATCAGCTTGGAAATAATGCATATGGAAAGCCTGCAACCGCTTTAAATATATTGAGAGAAACAGTAATGGGACGTGAACTTTTTGATTATGCATTCCATACATATTCTCACAGATGGATGTTTAAACACCCAACTCCAGAAGATTTCTTCCGTACTATGGAAGATGCCTCAAGTATAGATCTTGACTGGTTCTGGAGAGGTTGGTTCTATACTACAGATAATGTAGATATGGGAATTAAATCTGTAGAAAAATTTTATATTACCGATACTCCTACTGAAAAAGGAAAAGAGATGTTGAAGCGCTACGGTGCTTCAGATGAAGATATGAATGCGCTTTATGTAGTTAGAGAAGAAGATCCGGAATTTAGTGAGGATCTTAAGCAGAAATCTCTAATGGAAAACTCTCCAAGTCTTCAGGAATATGTGATGGATAATTTCACTGCGGAAGCAAGACAGAATCTTAAGGCTCCTAAGTATTTCTATCAGGTGGTCTTTGAAAAACCAGGCGGCCTGGTAATGCCATTAATAGTAGAAGTAACCTATGCCGATGGAACTAAGGAAAAGATGACATATCCTGTTCAAATCTGGAGAAAGAATGATGATGCTGTTAGTAAAGTAATTCCTTCTCAGAAAGAAATTACTAAAATAGTGGTTGATCCGGATATGGAAACTGCAGATGTGAACCTTGATAACAATAGCTGGCCTAAAACTGATAACAAAAATGAATTTGAACAATTCAAAGAAAGTCAGGATTAAAAACAGTTGATAATTTTATTTAAGCCGACTTTAACGAGTCGGCTTTTTTTATGCTTAGATTTGTATATATATTTGTGTTGCTATGATAGTGTTACCTTTATTTATTAGTGGAGCTGAAATTGCCTTTATCATGTTCATACTGGTAATGGTTTTTGGTGCCGATAAAATTCCGGAAATAGCCCGAGGCCTTGGAAAAGGTATGAAGGCAATTAGAAATGCTTCCAACGATATTAAAAGCGAAATTCAAAAAAGCGCTGAAAAACAAGGGATAGATACCGACTTTACCAAAGATGTTCGTGGAGAAATCGATAAGGTTAAAGAAGATATAGACGATTTTACCGGTTCTATAAAACGCCGTCCTTAATCTCTTAATGAATGGGGGACCAGATTGAGCAATGGGACAGGGAACTGTTTGTATACCTCAATGGCCTTGGGATTGAACAATACGATGGCTTTTGGGTCTTCGTTACCAATCCCAGCCACTGGATTCCGCTATACATACTTTTCTTTTTACTTTTTTTTCTGGTATTTCACTGGAGAAAAGCTTCTTTTTCTCTTCTTTTCCTACTGGCTACAGTTTTTGCCACCTGGGGTTTTACAAACCTGGTGAAAGGCCTGGCGTTAAGACTCAGGCCCAACAATAATCCAGATCTTGTAGATCTTATACGGGTGCTACAGGAGCCTACCAATTACAGTTTCTTTTCGGGACACGCATCTACTTCTTTTGCCGCTACTACCTTTGTAGTACTGGTACTTAGAGAAAAGACCCGGTGGATCTATCTGGCGTATATATGGCCTCTTATTTTTGTGATGAGCCGTATTTATGTAGGTGTCCATTATCCGGGTGATATTCTGGTAGGAATGATCGTCGGCATTATTTTCGCGATGGTATTCCACCAACTTTATCTCCGTTCCGGAAGAAGACTTTATTAGTATTCTTTTCTTCGGCTTATTGTAAGTCCATCCCTGATTGGCAAAACCACGGTTTCAATTCTTGGATCCCGTGCAAGCATTTGATTGTACTGTAGAAGAGCCTGCGTAGATTCGTCAGAAGGATCTACTTCTTCCACTACTTTTCCAGACCATAAGACGTTATCAGAGAGTATAAGTCCCCCCGGATTCATCTTATCGATTATAAGCTTAAAGTATTCAGGATAATTTGGTTTATCGGCGTCAATAAATACAAGATCGAAATTTGAAGAGATGCTCGGAATTATGCTGGTCGCGTCTCCCAGATACTGTTTTATTTGCGTTGAAAAAGGAGATTTATCAAAATATGTTTTCTGAAAATCTACCAGTTCTTCATTGATATCTATGGTGTGAAGAACGCCATTTTTTGTAAGTCCTTCTGCCAGGCATAAGGCTGAATAACCTGTATAGGTTCCAATTTCCAGAATAGTTTCAGGAGCTTTAATTTTCGAAATCAAACTTAAAACCCTGCCTTGATAATGTCCGCTAAGCATTCTTGGCTGCAGTATTTTTTGATTGGTTTCCCGGTTAAGCTGTTTTAATAAAGCAGGTTCTTGTGCTGAATGTTCTAAAATATAGTTGTCAATATCTTCCGGTAAGAAATGCATAGGTAAATTTTGTGGTAAAATTAAAGATTTTCACGCGGTAAATCACAGGATGTCTTTTAAAACGAAATTGTATTTTTACCAAAAATTCAGTTTATGGAGTTTAAAAATACCCTTGAGTTTGCTCAAAAACTAGATATTGATGATCCGCTTTCAAAGTATCGTAAGGAATTTATCTTTCCGAAAGTAAGTGGGAAAGACGTAATCTATTTTGTTGGAAATTCTTTGGGGCTACAGCCAAAAAACGCTCAGAAGTATGTGAATGAAATAATGAAGGACTGGGCAGAACTTGGCGTGGAAGGTCATTTTTATGCTGATAAACCCTGGTGGGATTATCACGAGAGATTTTCAGAAAAACTGGCTAGGGTTGTGGGCGCAAATCCTTCCGAAATTACCGTAATGAATACTCTTACGGTAAATTTACACCTATTGATGGTGTCCTTTTACAGGCC
>JAGXII010000109.1 GCA_024635735.1 Christiangramia sp.
CAGAAGACCTTCTAATGGAGAAACGCGATAGCCTTTTTAATAAATGGAAGGAACAGGATGAAGAGACTTTTAATGTTTCTCAAGAATATGGTTTAAAGGTAGCAGAGCATATTAAATCCTGGATGAATAAAGATAATTATGCCGAGACTCGTACCATGCCTAAATTTTCTGTACATACTGAAGATGAAGGCAGATGGCAACCTACTCCTCCTTCTTATATGGATGGTATTGAGCCACACTGGATGAAAATCAGAACTTTCGCGATAGATTCCTGTAACCAGTTTCAACCACCACCACCACCTGCATTTTCAATGGATGAAAATAGCCGTTTCCACAAGGAGCTTATGGAAGTTTATAATATCAGGGAAGAGATCGCGAAAGATGAGGAGAATAGTGAAAAAATGGCGATCGCTAAATTCTGGGACTGTAATCCATACGTTTCTATTACCCGCGGTCACCTTATGTTTGCAACTAAAAAGATTACTCCTGGCGGACACTGGATTGGTATAACTAAAATAGCCTGCCAGAAAGATAAAGCCGACTTTGATAAATCTGTTTACGCATATGCGAAAACTTCTATAGCCATTGCAGATGCCTTTATTGCTTGCTGGGATGAAAAATACCGAAGTAATTTGGTAAGGCCGGAAACGCTTATCAATAAATATGTGGATGAAAACTGGACACCGGTTTTACAAACTCCACCATTTCCTGAATATACTAGTGGACATTCTGTGGTATCGGGAGCTGCGGCTATCGCCCTTACTGATATTTTTGGAGATAACTTTAGTTTTGATGACGATACTGAAATGGACTTTGGTTTACCTATGCGTAGCTTTAACTCCTTTAAGGAAGCATCGGCCGAAGCGGCTAAGAGTCGTCTCTATGGCGGGATTCATTATCGCGCGGCGATCGAAGTGGGTCTTGACCAGGGTCAGGAATTAGGTAATTTTGTTGTAAACAGACTTAAGATGACTAAAGCCAAGGGAGAATTAGCTTCTAAATAGTTTATGAAAAAATTATTTTCAGGCCTACTGTTTCTTCTATGTGCAGGATTGGTATGGTTTCTTTTTATTAAAGAATACGATTATCAATTCCATTTACAGGCTAAATATGAGCCGGGTGTAGTGTACAGAGAGGTACAGAAATGGGAGAAATTCGACCCGGAAGATCCAAATAAAAATATAGAGATTATTTCCAGGACACCTTTTGAAAATCTAACTCAGAAGGTTAAAAATAATTCTTCGGAAGTTGAATTATTCTGGGAATTCGATAAGACCAATGATTCCGTTACCGATGTAACTATCAAAGTAAGGTCAAAAGGGAAACGTCTTAACAATCGCTTTGCTATAATTAATCCTTTTCAGAAGAGTGTCTATATCGACAGCCTGGAAAAGAAGTTAATGGGCTTTAATAAGCGGCTTCACAATCAGCAGAAGGCCTATAGGGTATATATTCAAAAGGATTTGGTGAAATCGCCAGATCTTGATTGTATCTGCCATTCTTCTGTAAATATTCCTGTAGAGAATAAAGCTCTTGAAATGATCAAAACGATTCCCTTTCTGGAAGATTATGTTCTGGAAAGGGATATTAAACTTACGGGTAAGCCTTTTGTGAAAATCACAAAATGGGACAGGAACAAAAATCTAATTGATTTCAATTTTTGTTTTCCTGTGAATCTGGCTCAGGATATCAGGCCTGCTCCGGGAGTAGATTTCAGGCAGGTTAAATCATTTTCAGCCTTAAAAGCGGTTTTTAATGGAAATTACCGACTTTCTGATCTCGCATGGTATGGATTGCTGAGTAAAGCAAAAGAACGGGATTTAAAGACTAATGCGTTGCCTCTGGAAGTATTTTATAATAATCCAAAGATTGACAATGATCCTTTGCTGTGGAAAGCTGAAATATACCTACCCGTAGTGCCTAATTAAATTATTTAACCGATTAGGGAACTGCAATTTTAATTTTCTCTTCCAGGATTTTAATTTTAATTTTCTCTTTTTCACCAATATATTCACCATCTATTTGGAAGGCCACCGGTTTTTTACAATGGATAGTTGCCGAGGTTGTTTGAAGAATTTCCATGAATTCGGGATCTGGTTCTGCTTCCTCTCTTAATGTATTCAGGATATCTATAACGTTTAGTCTTCTAAAAACCAGAATTTCAAATTTACCGTCATCAAGTTTTCCTTTAGGATTCACATTAGCTCCGGTCCCGTATTTGTTACCGTTAACAATACCCAATAATACTGCCTCTGCTTCTCTTTGCTCAGAATCTGTCTTTATTTCAAAGTGGAAAGGATATTCGCTTTGGAGTAAGGTAGGAACCGATTGTATGAGATAACCAAATTTTCCGCGAATAGGAGAGCTTTCATAATTGCGAATAAGTTCAGCATTAATCCCAAGGTCGCTCATATGAAGACAAATTATATCATTCAGGCATAAAATATCCATATTGATAAAATTTTCTCCCAGAGCGATTTCAATCTGATGATTAAGTTTCTTGGGTAAATTTAAATTGGTTGAAAGCCCGTTAGCCGATCCTGCCGGGATAATTCCCAAAGGAAAATTATAACTTTTAATTGCTTCGGCTACAAGATTAATTGTGCCGTCACCCCCTGCTACCAGGACTCTGTCGATACCAGATTCCTTTATGAAGGACTGTATATTTTCAATATCATTTTCACCGTTTGTAGTGTATAAATGAAATCCGGCACCTTTGTGTATGGTATTTTCTTCAACTTCTTTAATAATCTTTTCTTTGGGAACATCTCCAGAGATGGGATTCACTATTAATAAAACTTCCTTAAAATTTGCCATATTCCTTATTAGATATGGTTAAAAATAAGTAATTTGAAAGGAAGGAATTTTAAAAAAATCTCAAATTTTGAAACTGGATCTTAAGCTTTATCGGGGATATGTTAACGATGAAGAACTTATAGTATTTGGACATTTATTTGAATCCTGGGCTCCAGATAAATACAGCCTGGAAAAGAAAGGTCTAAGACATGCATATTCTATTCTTCATAAATTCCGGATAAAGCCTTTAAAAAACTTTGAGATACGTCTTCAGTTTAAAAATTTAGATATAACCACAAAGACATTAGACGATGGATATTTTAGATTTACAATTCCTTACCACGAACCTTTGGAGCCAGGATGGCATGAATTTACAGTTACCTGTAAATTATATGATTTCGGAATTATTGAGAGAGGAGAATTATTGAAACCTTTTCCCAGTAAACTTGGAATCATTACAGATATAGATGATACTTTTCTCATCTCACATAGCAACAGCTTTTTCAAGAAATTATATGTGATGCTTTCAAAAAATCTTAATAAAAGAAAAATTTACGACGATGTAGTAAAATATTACTCCAGATTAAGTATCGCCGGACAGGATAATGAAAAAGCATCAAATTCTTTTTTTTATGTTTCAAGTAGTGAATGGAATTTATATGATTTTATTGCTGAATTTGTTATGCTTCACGATCTTCCCAAAGGGGTTATAAAACTGAAAAAAATCAAAACGGGACTAACAGATTTTATAAGTTCCGGAAGGGGAAATCACGATCATAAGTATATAAAAATCAAGGATATTATATCTTTTTATCCAAAGCTAAAATATGTGCTTTTAGGAGATGATTCGCAGCATGATCCATATTTATACGAGAGGGTTTGCAAAACTTTTCCACTCAATATAAGAGCAGTTTATATAAGACAAACCGGCAACAGGCAAAAAAGAAAAGTTCTGAAAGTACTGGCTAATCTGGAAAGTTTGAATGTGAGCACCTGCTATTTTAAAAATACGGAAAAAGCCATACATCATTCTGAACAGGAAAATATTATATAAAAAGAGGGCGTCTGAAAAGTCACCTTTTTCGTCAAACTGAACTTGTTTCAGCTTCTAATTAATATTGATTTTCAATCTATTAAGATCCTGAAATAAATTCAGGAGGACGTGGTTTTAACTTTTTAGACAGCCTCTTTGTGTTTATTCGCGATAATCACGGTCTCTGAATTCCCGTCGATCATAAAATGATTCTTCACTTTCCCTTCGAGTACGTCGCCTGTTTTTATATGGATCTTCCTCCAAAGGCAATTTATTTTCCCGTTCCCAATCTGTCTTTTCATCGATTGTTGGTTCAGGATGATAACTATCATCTACGAAATCGGTTTTTCTTCTATTGGTATAATCATCATTTACACTTTTGTTTCTTTCAGATTTATATCTAAGGTTTTCTTTCTCTCTTCTTATCTTATCTTCGAGATCATCAGTGCTGTCACGGTGTATTTCGTTATTCTTAGCCTGAGCTATTCTTCTTTCCTCACGTAACCTTTCCTCTTCAAGTCTCTCCTGGTTTCTTGCTTCACTGTCTCTAAGTTCGGTAACCGGTTCATCATGCGTGTAGGCTGTCCTGGTCCTATGAATTTCATTTTCACTTAGATCATCATCAAGTCTCCGGTTGCGGTTATAGGAACCAAGCACGTGGCGTTCATAATCTCTGCTTATAAACGTACCGGCTTTATAACGTTTGGTCTCCGCAAAAGTTTCATAATTTATAGATTCAGTGTAAACATACTTATCTTTCGCATTCAGATCTATTAAACCAATTGGGATAATAATATGATTTTCGCCTTCCTTATTGATAAATTCGTGAATTTCAGTTTCACCCTGAGCTGCATAGGGATCATGGTTCGCATCTATAATTGAGCTATCAACTTCAACATCTACATAAACAACTTTTCCAATTTCTTTGTTGACCAAAAGATTGTCTACTTTACCAACAATCCTGTTATCCACGTCTTTTACAAGCCATCCACGAATGTCATGATCATGATGGTCTACTTTATATCCTTTCAATTCACTTAAATAATATAAATGCTTTTCCTGAGTACTCATAAGTTTTCGATTTTTAATTTAACTAATCATTTCTAACTCCTGAAGTTGGTAAACCTCAGGGTTAATCACAGAGACATCTTCCATTTCTTCGGTTTCAATTTCTTTATCATCTATATCATCTGTTTCTGTACTTCCATAGAAATATAGAAATGCTACAACGGCTATAATGATTATTAATAATAACCATGGCCAAATTGGTTTCTTCTTTTCGACTCTTATTTCTGTCATAATTTTGTCTGATTGGTTTATAATACCTTCTAAATTAAACAGGAGTGGTCCTAATTTTCTTTAAGGTTTGTGTAAAGTATTGTTAATTAGCTTTTTGTTGCATTTTACGAACTTTTTAAAATCAAGAAAGCCGGACTCTAGGAATCCGGCTTTCATGTTTAAATTAATTTGCTATGGTTTATTCGAGCAGTTTTAATAGTCGGTTCCAGGCCATATCATGAGCATTTTTATTCGGTTTATCGGCATCAGGGCCATGACCGTTTCTCATAAAAGCATGGCCTGCATTTTCATAAATTTCATATTCATATTTTTTCCCGGCTTCCTTCATTAATTTTTCGGTCTTTTCTATGGTAGAATTTACCCTTTCATCATTACCTCCATAATACCCATAAATTGGCGCCGAGATATTGGCAATAGCCTGAGCATCTTCCGGCGCTGTGCCATAAAATACATGAGCTGAAGTTATTTCAGGATTGTTAGTTGCATACCTGAACGATTGCGAACCACCCCAGCAAAAGCCTACCACCGCAACTTCCCCTGTAGAAGCAGAGTCGTTTTTAATATATTCATAAGCTGCATTAAGATCCTGAGTTACCTGTTCGGGGTCAAGATCATAAATAGCAGTTCTGGCAGCATCGGGATTTTCAAAATCGGTTGTGCGCTTTTTCCCTTCAACAGTGTTTGAAATAAGATCGGGAGCGATTACTAAATAACCTTTTTCCGCCAGTTTATCTGCAAAAATTCTGGCCCAGTCATTCAAACCACGATTTTCATGAATTACAAGAACGGTTTTAGTCTTTTCACTTTTTTCAGGATATACTACAAAAGCTTCAAACTCCCTGTCTCCGTGAGATAATGTCACCCATTCATGATGCCTGGGTGAAGTAGAAAGTTCAGCGTTTTCTGAATTGTTTTCTACAACCTCTTTTGATTCGGCTTTAGATTCCTCTTTCCGGTTGCCATTTTTACATGATAGCAGCAGGACAAAGGAAAAAAGTGGAATCCATAAAAATCTCAAATTTCTCATGATATTTAATTTTATGTTTACCTAAAAGTTCCGGAAGGGAATACAACCACGCTTTCGTGACCATTTTCTCCAACCGTGGAAACTCCAAAGAAGTAATTATCGATAACAATTCCTTCAAGAGTGAACTCAGTAACATCTTTCCCAACAAAGCGGGAATGTTGCCATTGAGGAGCGGTAGTGTCTCTCCAGTATATTTTATATCCGGCAATATTGCCATCAACAGGCTCCCATTTTAATCTTGCTGAAGGTTCAACTATTCCGCCAATTTCAACTTTTGAGGGTGCAGGTGGTGCCCATGCAAGACTGGCAAGGTTAATAGCGTTAACGGCGGTTAACTTTTCAGCATAATCGAAATTCACGCCTTCCACAACATCACCGTATTTTATTCCGTTTTCGGTTCTTACATCCTGATGCTGACGGTTATA
>JAGXII010000110.1 GCA_024635735.1 Christiangramia sp.
CCCAACTCCGGAATCTCTGGACGAGTTTAGAACATCGATGAACAGACCTCCCAAGCCTCCCGCCGGATCCTCTGATGATTCGCAGGTAACACGACCACAACGTCCAAGATCAAATCTTTCCAACCAACTCGAAGATGCCGAGGCCGCCTATGCGTTGATCGTTAAGCGTGCTGAAGAGTGGGGTGTGGATACAACGAATATAGGCATGATAGGCTTTTCTGCCGGTGCCGGCCTTACAATGCATTCCACTCTCAATTCCAAAAAGATGAATCTGGCATTTATAGGTCCCATTTATGGGGGGTTAAACGCAGTAGAGGTGCCAAAGAATGCTCCCCCTATGTTTAATGTTATTGCCACAGATGACTTTCTTTTCGACGGACAGTTTGGTTTGATCGAGTCCTGGCATAAAGCCGGAATACCTGTTGAATTTCACCTTTATCAAAATGGTGGCCATGGTTTCGGCCTCGGAAATCCTGACCGTACCAGTAATCGCTGGTTCGATACATTTATTCACTGGCTGGACGTTAACAAATTCCTTACAACTAAACCAGGCAAATGATGAGGTGTAAATTTGGGTTAGTTTAGTTATGCAGGATATTGAGGACAATATGTCTTACTAAACAGTTGCTGCAGATTTGGATATTATTATTTAAGGAAGAAGAGTTGGCCACGATTTTTTAAAATATTCCAGTTCCACATTTCTTCCTTATTCCAGTTTGACAAGATTATAGATTATCCGTCTAAATTAAATTACTGGAACCATATCTAACGGAACGGTAGAACAGCTGTTCATTACAACCAGTGGAATACCATTATTCAATTTTTTTCCTGACTTCCCCTTTCCTTGGCACCTCCATTTCAATTAACGTAAATGTCTATGATGTGGATGAAATGGAAGTTGATAAGTGGATCCTTTGCTCAACCTTTTAGTTTCTCATTTTTACTTTTCATGAAATACAACTATTTGCCATAACAATGGCTATTTATTTTTTGGTTATCTTTTCTTGATGTTTTAATCTCAATAAGATGAAATATTATTGGATATATTTGTTTTTGTTCTTTTCTTATAATTTATCCTATTCGCAAATATCAAGAGCAAAACTAGATAGCATTGCAGATGATTTTCACGCAATATCTCTACAGGATGATCGATCATCCATCTATATAAATACCAGCAAAGGCATCTACGAAACAAATGAAGATCTTTGGTTTAAAGCAACATTACTAAATGAACAAACGCTTGTGCCTTATGTTGGAGACCAAACCTTGTATGTGCAACTGCGAAATCTTCAGAATGATAGTATTGTACTGCAATCAAAATATAAAATAGAAGATGGCTTTAGCGCCGGAAGAATTTTTCTCCACAATGCCATAAAACCCGGAGAATATTTTTTAGAAGCCTTCAGTAAAAGTTCATTTAAAAAACAAGAGGGGGATTACAAAGGAAATAGAAAAATACTCATAGTTGAAAATATTTTAGGTTTTAAAGGTATTCCAGGAGAAAAGGAAAAAACCTCCACTTTGGCTGATTTTCAATTGCTTCCCGAAGGTGGACACCTGGTTGATGGTTTGACATCTAAAATTGCATTTAAGGCTGTAGATAGTATAGGAAATCCTGTTGAGGTGAGCGGAGTAATCTTGGAAAATGAAAAGCCAATTCTGTCTTTTCAAACTACACACGCAGGAATGGGGAGTTTTATTTTAACGCCCAGTTGCAAGAGTTCTTATAGCGTAAAATTAAATAATATTTCAGAAAATCTTCAAAGGGAAATCGTCTTTCCTGCAATAAAAAGAAATGGAACAACTTTTCAGGTATTCAACAATAATGAACATTTAGATTTAAAGATTAAAAGTAATACCGGGCAACAACAAATATATATACGGGTTCAGTCGCGAGGTATAATTCAATCTATGGTAACGGCAATTTTAAAAGATAGCTTGATTATTCAGCTGCCTGTTACCACGTTTCCCCAGGGCGTCCATGATTTAACTTTATTAGACGAAAATTTACGTCCGGTTGCAGGACGACTCGTTTATATTAACCGGAAGGAAAAATTAAACATTAATACAGTATTATCAAAAGAAGAATTTGGAAGAAAAGAAAAAGTAAATTTAAAGGTTAAAGTTACCGATCGCAAGGGGAATCCTGTCCAGTCTCATTTAAGTTTAAGTATATTTGACCATCAATTCATTCATCCTTTTGATGGGAAAACTATTCTCACCCATTATTATCTTTCAGAAGCTTTAAAAGGAAAAATATATAATCCTGGTCATTATTTTAAAGATGAATCTAAAGCAGGAGATCTCGATTTATTACTACTAACGCAAGGCTGGAGGAAATACAAATGGCATGAGGATTATCTAAATTCTAAAAAAGACCCGCTTCTTCAAGATGGGATTTCCGGACGTATTGTTTATAGAAACCAGGAAGAAACCTTAAAAGATCAGAAAACAATTGTAATTTTTGATTTTATCACCGAGCAAGGTTATGTTGAACTCCTGGATAACTTAGGGAATTTTTATATAAATGCTTCATATTTGGAATTGGGGAGACAATTCTATATCAAACATTTTGATGCTGGTAAAAAAAATAAACCTGTAGTAAACATAGATGATGAATTTCATAAAATTAAAAATGAAGATTATCTAATTAACTATCCTATTCTTCCATACACTAACTCTTCAGAAGGCCTGACAAAGACAATAATGGATCCGTTCAGTGAACAACTCCAGGAAGTTCAATTAACCGGGAAAGGAAGTAAGCAATACAGCAATAAATATCTTGGAAAACTGGATAGTCTGGCAAATTTAATAATTACAGGTGATTACATTGGAATACCCTGCGGTGTTTTTAATTGTCCTCTTCATACTACTGATCAAAGCAAGAAACCTATAGCAGGTGAGATATATGAGGAGATGGTTGGGTTTGAATGGGTTGATGAATTAAAAAGATCATACAAACAAAGAGGTCATAGAAGATTTGTTTATGAAAAAATTCAATACACTGAAGAAGAATTACTCCGTAAATTTAATTTGTCAAGTGTTAGTGGATATGTTCCAAAAGTTGAATTTTATTCACCCAATTATGAATTGGAAGACTCAAATATTGTTGACTACCGAAATACGTTAATTTGGGACCCCCTAATAAGTACAGATAAAAATGGTGAATACGAAATTAGCTTTTACACCTCCGATTTTATTTCCAAATTCTTAGTTGTTGTTGAAGGGGTTTCAACTACTGGTCAGATAGGAAGATTTAATTCTCAATTCCTGGTATATTAAAATAATTAAAATTCATTCTAAAATACTCCCTAATGGCATAGGTAAAAATGCGAGTTGATGAGTATATATTTCCAAAAGAGAATGAGGCGAAGCAAGGGATGTATAACAGATTTTATCAAGCCTTTCCCCGTTTGTTGACTTGACCAAGAATAATCAGGATCAATTTTTAAATTTTAAACTTCAATTTTTTGATTATTATAGAGAGGCAAGTTTCCCTCTCATTAGATTATTGTGATTTTTCTTTTCTCCGCATTGAGGCAGCCATTTCCTCTGGGATGGCTGTTGATCCATAATAATATTAATTCATTTATGCTGTTGATCAAATCTTAACTAGCTATCCAGGCTGCGTAATTGTCTTCTATATTTCCTCATGTTTCAGGTGGAAATAACTTTTAGATATTTCTTCACCTTTTTTTCTGCTGGCAGGCTATTATTATTTACTTCAATCAACTGTAGCATCTTTTGCAAATTGTATGTCTTGGGCAACTTCGGGTCTTATAAGCGCCCAATGAAAAAGGTTATCATCATTCCTGTCATGACTGCTTGCATTATAATGTGTTAACGGCATGTCCTTGTAAATAGGTCGGGTGATAGTAATTACCTCATCCCAATAATTCAGTGCTTTTTTCAGGTGATCTACAGCATTCTGTTTATTTACCTCCCCTCCTTTGATCTTATAGGTCTGAAGTGCTACGGCTCCTCTCAGTTTTTCAGCAAGATGTAATCCTAAGTTTGACCAGGTCTTTATATCTGCCACTTCATACATTAGAGATGCATTATTTTTGGTGTTGATATCTTCAACTAAACTTAAAGCTTTTTTGGCATCTTCTTCAAGCATATTGATCAGAACTGGAGGAGTGATTTTATCTTTTTCGAATGAACCTCCGGATATACGTTTTTCAACAAAATCCTTAACAGATACATAATCCGGATCTAAAGTAGGATGGTTTATCAATTGATCTACAGAAATGTATTGCATAGCATCTCCTATAAGCGCCATAAAACCTTCGCCGTAAAGGGTAAAATCCCATCTTGAATCATAGAGGGAAGCAAGGCGCAGCTGGGTAGAGGAAGCAAGGGCATATGCTTCAAGCAGGTTATCTCCCTGACTGCCATAACGGCTATTAAATTCTGCCTGAAATATGTCATCAGGGGTTTTGGGATTATACAGCAGCCTTCCCCAAAGCTTATAGAACAGCCACTGCCGCTCGAAAGCATAATCCCAGTCTACCGGAGCATCTATGACAGTGAAATAATCCGTAGCAGGAATGTAGGTTTCAGATCCTATGAAATAACCACCGACGTAGCTTTGACTGTTCAAGGCGATATGTTCTCTTATGAAATCTGGCACTCCCCAGCGAAGGGTAAAAAAATCTTCATTTCGGGCCGTGTAGGTGACCTTGTATCCTTCCGGCTCGGGATTATAAAAAGTGTCAAACATTTCTCCTCCATGTACTTTGACCAGTTTGGGAGTAGAATGTGCATGAGACCAGTTGTATTTTAGATCTGCCCAGATAGGGCCTTTGATAAAATCCAGTTTTGCTTCTCTTTCAATTGCATTACGGGTTAACTGTTCCAACTCAACAGTGGTTTTACCCAAAGATTCAGAAGTGCTTGAAAAGGGGATACGATGAACAAGTTTTAAATCACGGCCAACCTGGCGCATACCTTCTATGTAGGTTTCATAAATCCAGTCTTCACGTTGCTGAGGTGTCATTTCTGCCATTCCTTCCCCAAGTGTAAGTCCAAGGCCGGTAAGTGTGGGATATTCCTGGAACATTTGCGTTATACTTTCCCGTGTATAGCGCTTAACAATTTCGGAGGTATCACCTGGCACATAATAATTCGGGTAAACATTTTCCCGGGCCACGTTATGAGCTTCGGAAAATTCGGGACTTACAAAGATGTTAAACGGAATAATATAGGTGTCGATCGCACGCTCGTCTGCCATACGAAAGATCTCCCTGTGTAAATGTTGCCATTTCTCCATTTCTTCATCATTAAACGGGCTGGCTTCCGGAAAGTTCTTCGGCTTTATCATAAACACGAATGGATGAAGGTTCCATAATGAAAGAGAATTGAAGCGGTTTGCAGCCATCATGTCCAAAAAAGCCTCCCAGTATTTCACATCACGAACAGTTTCATAATGCTGGTCGAGTGCGGAACTTGGCCGATAGGCATACCACGGGGTATTGTGCTTGATAGCACGAAGAGCATGGTGTGGACTTTCGCTACTCTTTACTATATTTTGCAGGGAAATGCCGTTTCCTAAACTTTCAGCAATGGAAAGGCTGCCGTATATCATACCGCTATGGTCCCCTCCATAAATCGTGATGATTTTCCCTTCAGGAATAATGGTGTATGCCTCACTATTTAAATTCGCAGAGTTTACTCCTATATTGATCAAATAATCATAATCGGTTCGTTCATCCAATATTGAGTACTCTTGCTCTAATAAGGCTTTTTTTACCATTCCGGCAGCATATTCTGCCTGGGTTACGGTTTTATCATATAGTAAAAAGACACTTTGAGAAAACCCGAAATGGACATTTCCGATAAAGCATAAAAAAAGACAGATGAATAATTTTCGCATAACCTATTGCTATGATTTAAAAAATTCTAATAATAAGGATTTCTCCGCCATTGGAGGGTAGTAAATTTTAAATTGTAATCTTGTTGTTCACTAAGGTACTTTTTCTCAATTTCTCCTGTCCATTATTTTCTTACGTTTTTTTTTGAGAACCCTTATTTGATGTCATTTTAAAATCTGGTGCATTATTATCTCATCTATAAACCCGCCAATTCCAAATCCATTAATTATTGAAGTAGTGGATAATGGCAGGATAAATTAAATAAGGCCACCACCCCTAAATAACCTACATTCCGGAATTTTTTAAACCGCATATAAAATTGAACAATTAAGGTCCTGTTTATTGAATCATTTTCTGATTTTTCCACACCTTTAAAAAAATAGCGCAAGTAGTAAGCATTAATTCCATATGCTTATAACTTGCGCTTTAATTGAACGGTTTTAAACCAAATATTGATTTAAACCTGTTTAATTTAAACCTGTTTAATCTAATCTGTTTCTTTTATCAAATTCTTAAAAGCAGACCCAAAAATTAAATAACTGGTGTTTCCACCAATGGTTCCCTCGTTTTGTCCCCACAGAAATGGCCAGTCGTCGTAATTTTCAAAATGGTCGGGTTTTCTGAATAATATACCCGGAGCAACATCGCCTGGGATAAATGAAAAATCAGCCCTGTTATTACCATAAAATACTTCTTTGGGACGTGCCGCACCCACCGTTGCCACTAACGAATAATTGTGATAGGGATGGTTACCAAATAACCAGTTGGTAGTTTTGAAAGCATGCCTGGCATCAATAATATCAGGAAAATGTTTATTACCAAAACTTATAGTGGTACCAAAGTTCACCACAGTTCCGGCTCCTGCCCAATTACCCAAACCGATGGGTACTCCGTACGGATTATCCTTTTCAAGCTCGTCTATATAATCTTTGTATTTTACAACATATGGCCGGAGCTTTTCCTTGAAGGATGTGTCCATGTGGGGTATGCCATGTAATGCAGTCGAAATAACGAAACTGACGTTACGATCAAGAGCAGGCCATAAAAGTTGCTGAAATTTATCAGCATATTGTTGCTCCCCTGTTGAGATGTACAGTTGAAGATTAGTGGAAATATCTGCTACAGATGCCCATTCCCTTCCAGTACTATCCTGTGGTTGATTTGAAAGTAATTCTGTCGCTTCTTTCAGAAGTCTTTTCGATTGAAACAATGCTCTTTCAGAAAGATCGTCGTTATATCCCTTTAACGCCCGGCTTGCTGCTGCAAACATGGTTGCAGCCCTGAGATCGAGACTGGGATTGCGGCTTGTAAATGCCCACATATCATCCTTCACTCCGCTCGACTCTCCGTCAGCTGCTACTTCGTAAGGACCAAGGTCCGGATTATAAGGAAGTCCGTCTGTTAATGAGGCAGCGTCACCCAGGTGATGGTAATTATGGAGAACAGAATTAGAAAGGGTTTGTGCCATATGGCCGATAATTTCTGCCTGAGCAACTAGGTTCAAAGTTCCATGCTCGATAAATTGTAATATATCTGGCGTTCCATCCGGACGATGGAGAACCACATGACGTGATTTCTGGTCAATATAAGTCTGATCGCGTAAGGGTTTAAAGGATTCCCACGTCTGGACAAAGTTCTGAACCACGCTAATGTTCGATCCGGTCTCGATATCAAAATCTCCGGCGTCGAAAAAACCACCTACGTTTAATCCGGGGATCAATTCCAGTGCTTTGTACTTCGTATCGGTTGTTGGCCCTTGCTTATGAAGGTCGAAATGATCGGTGTTTGGCGGAGCCTGAAGATAACCTTCCTTGAACGTCTCTCCGTGCCAGACCCTGTAACCTTCCTTTACGTACATATGGTTCATATGTATTGGAATCCATATATCGCTGGTAGCGTCGGTGATTTTATCATAAACGTCATTGTTTATTATAAAATTATTTGTCTTAAAATCTCCATATTGTATAAAGTAGATTCCCGGGGTATTAACTGAAGAAAAATCGAATTTTACATAGTGATATTTATAATAGTCACCCCAGGGTTCTATTTTGCCGCTGAATACTTCGGTAGCTTTTCCGTCTTCACTTATTTTATGTATGGTTGCTTTTTCAATCGGTTTGTCTTTCTTGTCGAGTTCAATGACAGAGACTTTTTCCTGCGTAGGAAGGTAGCCAACCTGAGAGAAACCTATATTTGGCTCTCTTACCCAA